>CAZTQF010000709.1:0-2060 GCA_964615255.1 uncultured candidatus Brocadiaceae bacterium
GGCGAGCCGAGCTCGAGGCGCTCCTGGCCGCGCGCTCCGACCGCCGCGGCGAGCAGCGCGGCGACGAAGGCAGACAAGGGGCGACGGTGCGAGGAGCGCGTCATGCCCCGGACGATACCGGCCGCGCTACTCGAAGCCGACGACCTTGACCCGCCCGCCGCCTTCCAGCCCGAGCTCGGTGCCCACGGCCTGAAAGTCCTTGGGCAGGTAGCCGAGCCCGACGCGCAGGTCGTGGCCGGACGGCGCGACGGCGTGCATGACGCGGCCGACCGGCAGCTCGTCCTCAGGCTCGAGCAGGGTCACGGGCGCGTCGAGGGCGTCGCCGCCCTCGAGCTGCAGCAGGCAGAGCTTGCGGTTGACGTGGCCGTAGGTGTGGATGCGCGCGACGATCTCCTGTCCGGTGTAGCAGCCCTTGCGCGTCGAGCAGTGGTCATCGAGGTCCGCTTCGAGCGCGAGCGTGCTCGGCTCGGTCTCGACGCCGACGCGCACCAGGCCCGCCGCCATGCGCAGCGCCTCGGCGAGCGGCTCGTCCAGCGGGGCGCCCTCGCTGCCTGCGCCGGCATCGCCGTAGGAGCGGACGAACTGCAGGCCGCGGCGCGCGTACCGCACCACCCAGCCGGCTTCGGCGCGCTCGGCGCCGCACTGCGGCGACGCCGCCGCGGCGATCTGCTCCGCGCAGGCGCCCGCGTCGACCGCCGTGACCGTCAATTGCTCGGTGAAGTGGTAGCGCTCGAGCAGCGCGAGCAGCCCGTCGGCCTGCTCACGGTGCGTCTCGAGACCGTAGCCCTCGGCGAACGCCCAGATGAGCACCGTGAACAGGACCTTGCCCTTGGCGTCGAGGAAGGCGGCCGGCGCGACCGCGCCCTCGCGCAGCCCCAGGACGTCCTGCGTGCACAGCCGCTGCAGGAACGTCCCGGCCTCGGGCCCGGTGACCTGGAGCAGCGTGTACGGCGCGCCGCTTCGGGCGTAGGGGCCCTTGGCGAGGAGGGTTGCGGTCAGGGTCAGCTCGGTCATGGGCGCAGGGGATTCCGGACCCGGGGATCTTGGGCTCAAATGTGCCTCAAATCAGGGCCTATTTCTTTCGATCCGTTGAAAGAGCCCCAATCCTGGTCTAGTTTCGCCAAGCCTTCGCCATGCTGCGCATCTCCAAGAAAGCCGACTACGCCGTCTTCCTGCTGGGCGCGATCGCCCGCAAGGGGGCGTATCCCGGCGGGAGTTCGGCCGCGGAGGTCGTCAGCGCCCACGAGATCGCGCGGCAGGCCGGCCTGAACAAGAGCGTCGTCGCCAATCTCCTCAAGGAGTTTGCCCGGCACGAGGTGCTCGACTCGGTGCGCGGCCTGCGCGGCGGCTACCGGCTCAAGCGTCCCCCGGCCGACGTCTCGCTCGGCCAGATCCTCGAGGTCGTCGAGGGCAAGTTCGTGCTGGTCGACTGCGTCGACCACAGCAGCAGCGCCGAGAGCCCTGCTTCGGGCGGCGTGGACGGCGGCTCCGAGCTGCTGCCGCAGGCCCCGAGCATGACCGGCAGCGACGCCGGCCACGGCTCCGACTGCTCGCTGATCTCCTTCTGCCCCAGCAAGGAACCGATGCGCGTCGTGCACGAACGCATCCAGCGGCTGTTCGACGAGATCCACCTCGACGAGCTGTGCGCCATGACCCCTGTCTGCTCGCCCGCCCAAGACGGCGCCGGCAACCCACCCCGATGAACACGCCGATCTACCTCGACTACAGCGCCACCACCCCGTGCGACCCGCGGGTCGTGGAGCGCATGGTGCCCTACTTCACCGACACGTTCGGCAACGCCGCCAGCCGCAGCCACTCGTTCGGCTGGACGGCCGAAGCCGCCGTCGAGGAGGCGCGCAGCCAGGTCGCCCAGCTGATCGGCGCGCACCCCAAGGAGGTGCTCTGGACCAGCGGCTCCACCGAGGCCAACAACCTCGCGATCAAGGGAGTGGCCCAGATGTACAAGCAGAAGGGCAACCACCTGATCACCGCGGTGACCGAGCACAAGGCCGTGCTCGACCCGATGAAGTACCTCGAGACCCAGGGCTACGAGGTCACCT
>CAZTQF010000710.1:0-2051 GCA_964615255.1 uncultured candidatus Brocadiaceae bacterium
ATGGGAACGCGCGGCGAGATGCCCGCGGCGCGCACGGCGACCAGCTCACGGTCCTGCGCGGCCCGCGTGAACGTGATCACCGTCGCGATCAGGAACGCGATCGTCAGCAGGTGCGGCAGCGCGTCGAGCGCGAAGAACAGCGTGATCATCGCGGCGTCGAGCAGCCCGCCGCCCTGAGACCGCTGGATCCCGCGGTAGACCAGCGAGACGAGCACGACCGCGAACATGACCGTGAACGTGATCGAGGCGTTGACCGCGAGTTCCTTCAGGTAGTATCGGTGCAGCCGCCACATCGCCCCGCCCATGGTTCCGCAAGGCCCGACGCCGGGCAACCAAGCACTGACGCATTCCTCGACGCTGGCAGACGGCGCCGCGCTGACCGCGTCGCCAGAGATCGCCGACGCGCTCGGAGCGCTGCTCGAACACGACGTCGGAGCGTGGCCGCGCCGCGGCCTCCAGGAGCAGAAGCGGCGCAGCGTGCGCCGCGTCTTCAAAGGTGCGCTCGACGACGTCGCGGTCTACGTCAAGGTGTTCCGCGCCGACACCATCGCCGCGAAGGCCCGCGACGCGCTGCGACGTCGGCACAAGGGCGCGCGCGAAGCGCAGCACCTGCTGCAGGCGAGGGACTTGGGCCTGCCCGCGGTCGAGCCGCTGGCGTTCGGACTCGCGCGCGAGGGCGAGTCGCTGTGCAGCTTCCTCGTGACGCGCGGCGTCGACGCCGCGCCGCTCGAGCTGCCTTGCGGGGCCGGGCGCGCCGGCGACGTAGGTCGGCTGCTGCGGCGGGTCCACGACTGCGGCCTGCTCCCGGGCGACCTGCACCCGGGCAACGTCCTGGTCGGCGGCGGTGACGGTCCCACGCTGTGCGACCTGACATCGATGCAGCGCACCGGCGAGGTCTCGATGCGCCGGCGCGCAGAGGGGCTGGCCTTCTTCTGCAACCCGATCGACGGCGGGCCGCTCGATCCCGCGCTGCGCGCGCTGCTGCGAGGCTACCTCGCCGCCGGCCCGATGCCGGAGGGCTTCACGGCCGAGCTCGCCCGCGCCGCCCGCCGGCTGCGCGTCACCGCGCTGCGCTCGTTCGGGCGCCGGAGCAGCCGGCCGTGCCGCCACACCGAGGTCGCGCCGCGGCGCCGCGCGACCCCTCGCTGGACCTGGCACCTCGGCGGCGGAGGGACCGACCCGACGACCCGCGCAGCGCTCGAGGCCTTCGTGCCCGAGCAGCTTGAGCCGCGGCGATCCGGCCGCAGGGGCGGCGTCTGGCTCGCCGACGGGTTCGCGGTCAAGGAGCGTGAGGCGGGGAGAGCCCAGAAACTCTGGCTCGCCCACTACTGGCTGCTGTTCGCGCAGGTCCCGACGGCGACGCCGATGGCGCTCTGCGTCCACGCCGGTCGCGGCCGCGTGTTCACCCGGCGCATCGACGGGCCGGACCTCGCCGCCGAGGTCGCGTCGCGCGCGCTCGATGACGAGGCCGTGGCCCGGTGCGCGCGCGCGCTCGGCCGCGCCGTCGGCCGCCTCCACGCCCACGGCCTGCGCAATCGGGACCTCAAGTTCGACAACCTGGTGCGCGTGCCGGGGACCCACGAAGTCGCCATGGTGGACCTCGACGGCGTGACCCTGCACGGCACGTCCGACACCCGCGGCTGCGGCCGCGACCTCGGCCGCCTGCTCGCAGCCTGGCAGAACGCCTCGGCCCCCGGCGGCGCGCAGACCCCGCGCAGGTTCGTCTACGCATATGTCCGAACGC
Organism: uncultured candidatus Brocadiaceae bacterium; assembly: GCA_964615255.1. Lineage (GTDB taxonomy): Bacteria > Planctomycetota > UBA1135 > UBA1135 > UBA2386. Next base: position 1,745 of record CAZTQF010000710.1, read on the forward strand.
GGCGACGTCTTCTGCAGCAACCAGTTATGAACAGGATTCTTACGGCTGCCGAACGGCGCGCCGGAGAGTGGCGAGCCTGCCACCCCTGAGCGTCGATAGGTCTCTCGGCGAAATGCGCCCCATCTAGGGGTGATTTCTGATTGAAGACCTCTGCCTGGCGCCCTACTCCGCGCCTCGACGCCGTGAAGAAGACGGCGGCTACCGGATCAGCGACGGACTGCTGCCTGACTACTACCGCGATCGAACGCAGGACGACGGCGAGGTCGTGTTCGGCGGCCGCGTCCCGCTGCTGCAGAACCGTCGCACA
>CAZTQF010000711.1:0-2050 GCA_964615255.1 uncultured candidatus Brocadiaceae bacterium
AGGCGCTGCAGGGCGCGCAGCTGGCCTTCGGCAAGCCGATGGCCGCGCACTACGACTACGGCAAGGCCGACGTCATCGTCTCGCTCGACTGCGACTTCCTCGCGACCGAGGGCGACAACATCAAGAGCGCCAGCCAGTGGGGCGGGCGCCGCGCGCAGGCCCAGGACCTCAACCGCCTCTACATGGTCGAGTCGATCTTCTCGACGACCGGCACGGCGGCTGACCACCGATTCCGGACCAAGAGCGGCGACATCGCGGGCGTCGCGTTCGCGCTGGCCAAGCAGCTCGGCGTGGGCGGCGGCAGCGGCCTGCAGGCCGCGCTGGGCGGGCACGACGCCGCTGCGTTCGTGAAGAACGGCAAGAACTGGGTCGAGGAGATCGCCAAGGACCTGCAGGCCGCGACCGGCAAGAGCATCGTCGTGGCGGGCGCCACGCAGCCGCCGGTGGTGCACGCGATCGCGCACGCCATCAACGAGAAGCTCGGCAACCTCGGCGCCACGGTCACGCTGACCGCGGTGCCCGACGGCGTCGTCAGCGACTGCGCCGGCCAGCTGCGCGCGCTCGCCTCGGCGCTCACCAACGGCACCTGTGAGACGTTGGTCTTCCTCGGGACCAACCCGGTGCACGACGCGCCCGCCGACCTCGGCTTCGGCAAGCTCCTCGCCGACAAGAAGCCCAAGACGACCATCCACGTCGGGCTCTACGAGGACGAGACCGCGCAGCTGTGCGACTGGCACTTCCCGATGGCGCACGACCTCGAAGCGTGGGGAGACGCCCGCGCCATGGACGGCACCTACTCGATGCAGCAGCCGCTGGTGGCGCCGCTGTTCGGCGGGGTCTCGGCGCTCGAGTTCCTGGCGTTCTTCAACCAGGACAACGCCGGCGACGCGACGTGGGAGGATCTCCCGCTCGGCCGCGACACGACGTTCGGCTACGAGCTGGTCAAGCAGCACTGGCAGGAGCAGACCGGCGCGGTTGACTTCGCGACCAACTGGTGGCCGAAGGCGCTCCACGAGGGCGTAGTCGCAGGCGGCGGTCTCGCAGCCGAGTCCGCCGCGGTCAACGGCGGCGCGATCGCGGCTGCCGTCGGCAGCTGGCAGCAGCCGACCGGCATGGAGGTCGTGCTCCGCGGCTGCCCCAAGATGGGCGACGGCCGCTACGCCAACAACTCCTGGATGGCCGAGATCCCGGACCCGCTGACCAAGCTGAGCTGGGACAACGCCGCCATGATCAGCATGGCGACCGCGCGCAAGCTCAACGTGCAGAACGGCGACATGCTGTCGGTCTCGGCCAACGACGCGACCCTCGAGATCCCGGCGTGGATCCTCCCGGGGCACGCCGACGACAGCGTCTCGATCTTCCTCGGCTGGGGCCGCGAGCTGGCGCACTGCAGGGTCGCCGACGGCGCGGGCTTCGACGCCTACCCGCTGCGCACGAGCGCGCAGCCGGCGATCCTGAGCGGCGCGACCGTCGGCCGCGGCAGCGGCGCCCACGCGCTGGTGTGCACGCAGGAGCACGGCACCATGGCCGGCCGCGCCCTGGTCCGCGAGAACACCAAGGCGGGCAACGCCCAGGACCCCAAGTGGGCGCCCAAGATGTCGCCGCTCGACCAGGCCGCGCGCCTGCACGGCGAGACCGAGAAGGACGTCAACAAGTCGCTCTGGGAGGAGCGCGGCTACGACAAGGGCCTCGCCGCTCAGGACGACGCCGTGCGCAAGTCGCCCTACCAGTGGGGCATGGTGTTCGACCTCAACGCGTGCACGGGCTGCAGCGCCTGCATGACGGCGTGCGTCGCGGAGAACAACATCCCGATGGTTGGCAAGATCCAGGTCGCGCGCAACCGCGAGATGTTCTGGATCCGCTGTGACCGCTACTTCAGCTCGACCGGCGGCGACGAGCTCGAGATGGCCGAGGACCCGCGGGTCGCGAGCATGCCGGTGCCGTGCATGCAGTGCGAGAACGCGCCGTGCGAGTCGGTCTGCCCGGTGGCGGCCACGATGCACAACCCCGAAGGCCTGAACGACATGGTCTACAACCGCTGCATCGGCAC
>CAZTQF010000712.1:0-2049 GCA_964615255.1 uncultured candidatus Brocadiaceae bacterium
CCCTTCGGCCCGACCGCGATCGCGGCGGCGGCGTGGTCCTGCGTGCTGAAGATGTTGCACGACGCCCAGCGCACGTCCGCGCCGAGCTCCACCAGCGTCTCGATCAGCACCGCCGTCTGGATGGTCATGTGGAGCGAACCCGTGATCCGGGCGCCCTTGAGCGGCTGCGCGCGCTTGTATTCCTTGCGCACGGCCATCAGGCCGGGCATCTCGACTTCGGCGAGCTTCATCTCCTTGCGGCCGAACTCGGCCAGCTGGAGGTCGGCGACCTTGTAGTCGTCGGGGCTCAGGATCACGGCGCCAGCCTTCTTCGGGGCGGGCTTCTTGGCCTTCTTGGTCTTGGGCGTGTTCGTAGCAGTCATCTTTCGCTCTTTCAGTTTCAAACAGTCAGGGAAGATCCGTCGTCCGTCGCTTCGGGGCGGCGCCCGCGCACGACGAACATGGAGAATTCGTGACGCTCGCCGCCGGGCGAGCGCACGCAGTAGCGGTCGGCCAGCGGGCCGGCCTGGAGCTCGCGGAAGCCCGCGCGCGCGAGCGAGCCCGCGACTTCGTCGGCCTTGACGCCGAGGCGGAGGTCGCCCATCCGCTCCCGCATCCAGTCCGAGTCGTGCGGCGCCAGGTCGGAGACGACCACCACGCCGCCGGGCGCGACCACGCGGTGGACCTCACGCGCGGCGGCGTCGTGGTCGGGGACGTGGTGCCAGACGAGGTTCGCGAACGCAGCGTCGACCTCGGCGTCGGCGAGCGGCAAGGCGTCGACCTCGCCGCGACGGAACTCCGCGCACGTGACGTTGGCCTTCGCCTGCTGGAGCATGCGCTCGCTGTGGTCGACGCCGATCACTGCGCGGCTGCGCTCGGCGAGCAGCCCCGTCAGGAACCCCGCGCCGCAGCCGAGGTCGGCGACGCGCGGCCCGCACGGCCACGCCTGCGCGAGCAGCTCGCTGCGGAGCGTGCCGATCGCGAACTCCTCACCCAGCTCCTGCCACTGCTCGGCGAGGCGGTCGTGCGCCTCGCGGCTCTTCTCCCGGCGGCGATCGAGCACGACCTGCAGCGCGGCGAGGTCGCGCGCCCCCTCCTCGGACTCGAGGTAGGGCTCGACCGTCGCGGCGAACAGCGACGGCGACAGCGGGCCGTCGACGCTCGGCTCGACGAGCGAGTGAAAGCTCCAGCTCCCCTCGCGGCGATCGCGCACGACGCCCGCGCGCTTGAGCAGCGACAGGTGGTTGCTCACCCGGCTCTGCTGCAGCCCGGTGATCCCGACCATCTCCTGAACCGCCAGCTCCGCCTGCCCCAGCAATGCGCACAACCGCAACCGGAGCGGGTCGGACAGGAGCTTCAGGGTGCTCTGCAGGTTGTCGAGTGTGGTCGCCACGGCCGAGATCACGATATCACGGTATCGTGATATTCCAACCTCCAGATGCACGCCGATCCGGAAGTGCCCGGAGGCTCCCATGGCATCGGACCTGCTGGCGCACGCCGTGCGGCTGCGCCGTGGCCGATTCGCCCTCTCCCTACCGGAGCGGCGGGCCGTTCGACCAGCGCGGGGCTACGTAACGTCCCAGAGCTCGCCGGAGTAGAGCAGGTCCTTCAGCGACTCCTGCGTCGTGGCCTTGGCGTGCTCCACCTGCAGGTTGACCGCCTGCTCGTAGTTGGCCTTCTCCTGGCGCCGGAACACGCCGATCGGCACCGGGAACGCGGCCTCGTCCATGGTCGCGAGCGCCATCGCCGGCGCCGGCGACGCCGCCGCCTCGTCCCAGACGAACGCCTTGGCGAGGTCGTCACCCGACACCAGATACGGCCGGAAGTGCTCGTCGAAGGCGATGCCCTTGTCGTGGTCCGCGCCGAACAAGAGCGGCTCACCGTGCCGCAGCTCCACCATCCGCTCGCTGCGGACCTCCTTGTCGGTGAAGTGCTTGTAGGCGCCGTCGTTGAAGATGTTGCAGTTCTGGTAGACCTCGACGACCGCGGTGCCGCCGTGCGCGTCGGCGCGCTTGATGGTCGCCTGCAGGTGCGGCGCGAGGATGTCGACGCTGCGCGCGACGAACGTGC
>CAZTQF010000713.1:0-2048 GCA_964615255.1 uncultured candidatus Brocadiaceae bacterium
TCGAGCAGCTCTACCGCGCCTCGACGGTCATCGCCGGGCATCCCTATCACAAGTGAGCCCGCTGGACCGAAGCAGGCGGGCGCGCGTCGTGGAGGTCGTCGCCGGCTGCATCGGGAGCGGCCGCGGCACCGCAGAGGTGATGGCGAGCCTCGCGTCGCTGCGAGGCGCCGCTTCCTCGGAGCGCGCCGTGGTGTCGGGCTGGGCGACGCGGGTCCTCGGCGCCCGGCTGCGGATCGAGCGCGCGCTCGCGAGCTGCGCGCCGGAGCTGCTCGGCGACCGGGCGCTCGGGCTCACGCTCGCGACGATGGTCGAGGCGGGCGTGGAGTCTGGGGCGTGGAGCGCGGGGCTGCCGACGCAGGCGCAGCTGCGAGCGGCCGTCGAGGAGCTCGAAGATCCCGGCGAACGCTTCGCGACGCAGTACAGCGCGCCCCGCTGGGTCGCGGACCGGCTCCGCGCGCACCTCGGCGACGACGCGGCCGCCGCGCTCCGGGCCCTCGAAGCGCGTGCGCCGCGCGCGCTCCGCTGCAACCTGCTGCGGGGGGACCGGGACGCCCTGCGATCCCGGCTGGCGCAGGAAGGAGTCGACGTCGAGCCCGGTCGGTGGGCGGTGACCGCCGTGACCTGCCGCGACGCCGCGGACGTGTTCGCGACGCGCGCGTTCCGGGCCGGCTGGTTCGAGCAGCAGGACGAGGCCAGCCAGCTGGCCGTGGCCTTGACGGCGCCGCCGCCGCAAGGGCGCGTGCTCGACCTGTGCGCGGGCAGCGGCGGCAAGACGCTCGGCATCGCCGCTGCGCTCGGCAACCGGGGCGCGGTCCTGGCGACGGACGTGCACGAAGGCCGGCTCCGCGCGCTCCGCGCCCGGCTCGCGCGCGCCGGGGCCGACAACGTCACGCCGCACCTGCTGCGGGGAGATGACGCGGCGGTCGCTCGCTTCGCCGCGGGTTGCGACCGCGTCCTGATCGACGCGCCGTGCACGGGGACGGGGTCGTGGCGACGGCGCCCGCAGGCGCGCGTCTCGGTCACGGAGCAGGACCTCAACGGGCTCTTGCAGACGCAGCGCGACCTGCTGTGCCGCGCCGCCGCGTGGCTCAAGCCCGGCGCGCGCCTGATCTACGCGACCTGTTCTCTGCTGGCCGAAGAGAACGCCGAGCAGGTCCGTTGGCTGTTGGCTCGGCGCCCGGAGCTCGAGCTCGTGCGCGTCGCCGAGGTGCTCGGCGGCGGCGTCGCTGGGCCGATCACGGACGCGTCCGGCATGTTCCTGAGCCTGCGCCCGGACGTCCACGGCTGCGACGGCTTCTTCGCGGCGGTCGTGCGCCGTCCGCGTCGCCGGACCCCTCAGAGGTCGTAGAACGCGAGGTCGACGCCGGTCACCTGCTTGGTCCAGCTGTAGATCTGGCCTGCGTGCCCCGAGCTGTGCTCCAGCACGTGCAGGATGGCGGACAGCCCGGTCTCGGCGTAGCCCTGCACGGTCCGTTGCGCGACCAGCTGCTCTGCTGAGACGGCGTCGACGACGTCGCAGGCCGCGCGGTAGACGCGCTCGAGCTGCGCGCAGAGCGCGTCTGCCGACGCGCCGCCGGTGGCTGCGAACTCCTGTTCGCGCGTCCGCGCGTCCTCGAGCTCGGTGAACTGGGCCAGGATCCACTGCGTGGTGTTGCCGCACAGATGCAGGATCAGGTTGCCGACCGAGTTGGTGTTGGGCGTCGGTCGCTTCCAGACGCGTTCGTCACCGAGCATCCTCGCGCATCGGCAGATCCGGGGCAGCTGCTCCTCGATCAGGCGCCGGCGGAGCTCGCGACGGACGATCGCGACCCACGCCGCGGCGGGCGCCGTCACGCGACCTCGTCCTGCTCCGCGCGGCGCCGGGGCTCAGCCGGAGCGCGTTCGCGCCTGCCCTGGCGCCGCAGCTCGCGCACTTCCTCTTCGAGCAGCGCCATGCGCTGGGCCAGCGTGCGCTGCCGGAGGGTGAGGCGGCTCAGGCGGATCGAGAACTGGATGCACAGCCCGATCAAGAACACGATCGCCCCGAAGAACAGCGTCGACGCGGAGCT
>CAZTQF010000714.1:0-2047 GCA_964615255.1 uncultured candidatus Brocadiaceae bacterium
TTGCGGAATTCTCTAAAGTTTCCTGGTGGCTGGACTCAATTCCGAGCGGCCACCTGCCGATAGGCCTGTTCCCGTCCGGCATTCCGGACCTGTTCTTTGGATCTCGACTCCCCAGGAGTCGCTTCTCGAAACGGCAAACCCGGCGAAAGCCGGCGACGCAAAGCCACAGGGCCTTCTGGCGGTTCTACCCCGCCATGGCAGCCTGGTTCCCGAAGGAAGTGATCACTGGCAGCGGCAAACAACCCCAGGCGCACGCGGCAGACGACCGCAGCTCTCCCAACCGAGCACCTCGCGCCACTCCAGCACCGCAGCCAGGATCGCGCATCCCGTCCGACCGCCCCTTGGGCCTCGGACGACGAAGAACCAGCCGCCTCGAACCCGACGGCTCGCCCCGAGCGGGCGATCGAGCAGCGCAGCGTGGGAGTCGGATCTCGGGACACCTGCTCGGTGTCGCGCCCCTTCCCGTCGTCTGCCTCTCGCTGGAGCCCTGAAATGACCAAGTCCTCGGTCGCCGTCCGCACCCCCGCCCGCCGCAGCTCTACCCGCGCCGCCGCGAGCAAGTCCGCCGGCAAGCCCTCGCGCCGCAAGGCGGCGCAGCCGACGACGAACTCCCGCGCCGTGCGGGCGACCATCCCGACGCCGCACAACCAGCCGCTGACGGACGCCGAGCTCGAGGTCATCTGGAAGACCTACAAGCGCACCCGCGACGAGAACCTCCGCAACACGCTCATCGAGCACCACATGCCGCTGGTCCGCACGATCGCGGAGCGGGTCCTGCAGACGCTGCCGAAGTCGATCGACGTCGACGACCTGAGCTCGGCTGGCACGTTCGGCCTGATGGACGCGATCAACGGCTTCGACCTGTCGCGCGGCATCAAGTTCAAGACCTACTGCACGACGCGCATCCGCGGCTCGATCCTCGACGAGCTGCGCTCGCAGGACTGGGTCCCGCGCCTCGTGCGCCTGAAGGCGCACCGCCTCGAGCGCGCCATCCGCGCCCTCGAGGGCCGGCTCGGCCGCAACCCGAACCAGGCCGAGATCGCCGAGGAGCTCGAGATCTCCCTCGAGGAGCTGCAGGCGCACCAGTCCGAGGCCAACGCCAAGACGATCTTCTCGCTCTCGGAGAAGTGGGACGACGGCGACGACGACAAGGAGCTCGAGAAGATCGAGATCCTCGCGGACAAGAAGTCCAGCTGCCCGGTCGACACCATCCAGCAGCGCGACGCGATGGACACGATCACCAGCTCGCTGACCAAGAAGGAGCGGCTGATCATCCTGATGTACTACTACGAGGGCCTGACGATGCGCGAGATCGGCGAGATCATGGAGCTGACCGAGTCGCGCGTGTGCCAGATCCACAGCAACGTCATGGCGCGCCTCAAGGCGCAGCTCGACCGCGCGCAAGGCGACGAGGACTGATTCTCCGTCGCCAGCGGCCGGTGCTACCGAAGGCCCCGCGTGCGTGTAAGTTAGGTTGAACCGTCTCCGGCTCCTGGACCGATAGCCCCTCCAACCCAGGTCAGCAGGAGAGACAACCCATGACGAAGAACGTACTGATCGTCGACGACTCAGCGACGATGCGGAAGATCATCATGCGCGGTATCCGCCAGGCGGGTATCGACAACGCCGAATTCACCGAAGCGGGCGACGGAGTGGAGGGGCTGGCGGCCGTGGACGGCAACCAGTTCGACCTCATCCTCTCGGACGTCAACATGCCCAACATGAACGGCCTCGACTTCGTGCGCGAGGTCAGCGGCAGGCTCGACGCGCCGCCGCCGATCGTCATGATCACGACCGAGGGCAGCGAGGAGGTCATCAGCGAAGCGATGAGTCGCGGCGCCAACGGCTACCTCAAGAAGCCGTTCACGCCCGAGAAGATCCAAGAGATCCTCGGCCCGCTGCTCGGCTAGCGCCTGGCGCCGCCAACCTCGGACCAGGAGCACCGCCATGGCCGCCCAGACCCTGGCGCCGCACCTCGTGGAGACGCTCCGCGGGTCGGCGCGTGAGATCCTAGAGACAATGGTCTCCCTGACGCCGACTTCCGTCG
>CAZTQF010000715.1:0-2041 GCA_964615255.1 uncultured candidatus Brocadiaceae bacterium
AGACGGCGAGCTGTTCCGAGGCGTCGACGCCGCGACCGGCGAGGACCTCGCGCCCGCATATGGCGACGCGACGGCGGCCCAGGTCGAGCGCGCCTGCGCTGCGGCGGCCGCGGCCGCGCCCGCGTTCGCGCGCGCAGCACCCGCTGTGCGCGCGGCGCTGCTCCGCGACGTCGCAGCGGGGATCGTGGCGCTTGGCGACGAGCTGGTGCGGCGCGTGCAGGCCGAGACGGCGCTGCCCGCCGCGCGCGTCGAGGGCGAGCGCGCACGCACCGTCATGCAGCTCAACCAGTTCGCAGACCTCGCCGAGGAGGGCTCCTGGGTCGACGCGTGCATCGACCACGCGGACCCCGACCGGGCGCCCTTACCGAGGCCGGACCTGCGGCGCATGCACGTCGGGCTCGGCCCGGTCGCGGTGTTCGGCGCGAGCAACTTCCCGCTCGCCTACTCGGTCGCGGGCGGCGACACCGCGTCGGCGCTGGCCGTGGGCTGCCCCGTGATCGTCAAGGGCCACCCCGCACACCCCGGGACCAGCGAGCTGGTCGGCCGCGTCGTGCACGAGGCGGTGCAAAAGCACGGGCTGCCGGTCGGCACCTTCTCGTTGCTCCACGGCCGGCGCCACGAGACCGGCGGCGCGCTGGTTCGTCACGACGCCGTCAAGGCGGTCGGCTTCACCGGCTCGCACGTCGGTGGCCGGGCGCTGGTCGACCTCGCGGCCACGCGCCGGGAGCCGATCCCGGTGTTCGCCGAGATGGGCTCGGCCAATCCGGTCGTCGTCCTGCCGGCGGCCATGGCGGCGCGCGGCGCGGCGATCGCCGAGCAGCTGGCGGCGTCGGCGCTGCTCGCGCAAGGGCAGTTCTGCACCAGCCCGGGCATGGTGCTGTGGCTAGCCGGCGCCGGCGACGAGGCGTTCGCGACGACGCTCGAAGACCGCCTCACCGCGGCGCAGCCTGGTCCGACGGTCCACCCGACGATCCGGCAGGGCTTCGAGCGCGCCATGGCGGAGCTCTCGGGGCTGCCCGTGGAGGTGTCGGCCGCCCGCGAGGCGCCGCAGGGCGCCTGCGAGGTCCGTCCGGCGCTGCTGCGCGCGACGCCCGAGGCGCTGCTGGCGAACGAGCGGCTGCGCGCGGAGATCTACGGCCCCGCGGTCCTGGGCGTCGCGTGCCGGGACGAGGCCGAGCTCCTCGCGCTCCTCGAGGCGCTCGACGGCCACCTGACGGCCACCGTGCACGGAGACGGCGAGGACTTCGAGCGGCACCCCGCCGTGCTCGGCGCGCTGCGGCAGAAGGCCGGCCGCCTGATCGCCAACGGCGTGCCTACCGGCGTCGAGGTGTCTGCTGCGATGGTCCACGGCGGGCCCTACCCGGCGGCGTCCGACGCGCGCTTCAGCGCGGTCGGCGCGACGGCCGTGCTGCGCTGGGTTCGCCCGGTCTGCTGGCAGGACTGGCCGCACGACCAGCTGCCCGAGGAGCTGCGTGACGACAACCCGCGCGGCATCATCCGGGTCGTGAACGGCGCGCGCGGCTAGGCCGTCGACTCGGTCAGCCGCCGAACATCTGGGTCCACATCCTGTCGTGCTGGCCGAGGCCGGTGCGGCCGTGGCCGCCGAGCATGTTCTTGTGGTGGCCCGGGCTGTACCACCACGCGCGGATCGCGCCGTGGCCCGTGCTCTGGCCGGCGGCGATGTTCTCGGCGGACGCGCTGGTGCCGAAGTTGGCCGCGCGCTGTCCGAAGCGCTCCTTGCCCTTGACGGGCGACGTGTGCGAGAAGAACCCCAGCGTGGCCATGTCCTTGCTGTGGTCGCGCGCTGCGTCCGCGAGCCGCGGGTCGATGCGCACCAACTGCAGGCCGAGCAGGTAGCGCAGGCGATTCAGCTCGAGGGTGCCGAGCAGCTCCTGCCGCGGGGCGCTGCCGCGCAGCGCGCGGTTCTCGGCGAGGGCTTTGCGGTCCGCGGAGCTCATCGGCAGCCCGGCGAAGCTCTCCGCGGCGATCCGCTCGTCGATGCGCGACTCGGGGCCGGGACCGGGCGGGACCGGCAGCTTTT
>CAZTQF010000716.1:0-2038 GCA_964615255.1 uncultured candidatus Brocadiaceae bacterium
GCGGCGCTTCCCAGGAGCATCGGGGTGTCTCGATCGAGCGGGAAGGTGGCGCCGGCGTTCGGGCCGGTCTCTACGGTGAGTCGCACGAGCGCGGAGTTCGGGGGCGTAGCAGCGGGGGACGACCTGGGAGTATTGCAGAGCGCGCGTGGAGCCGCGAGCGGCAGTTGCCGCGAATCGACTAGACTGCGAGCACGCCGGGCCTCGCGCCGGTCTCTGTCAATGCCATACGCCTTTGCTGCTCGTCGCCTGCTCGCGCTGCTCTCCTGCTGGCTCGCCGCGAGCCCCTCGGTCGCGGCGCAGGGGGAAGCCGCGCGACCTGCGCTGGGGCGCGGCGCCACCGAGGCGCTGGCCGCACGCTATGAGACGTCCGAGCATTGGGTCCAGAAGGTCGTGGTGCTGCTCTCGCTCAACGGCTACTGGCACCCGGCGGGCGTCGACATGCTGCTCCTTGCGCTCCGGGACCGTGACCCGCGGCTGCGGGCCTTCGGCCTGGAGGCGCTGCTGCGCTGCGACGCCGCGCTGGCGCCGCGGGTCGCGACGACCGCGCTGCTCGACGAGCTCGTCACGCGACAGCTCGGCGCGTCCAATGACCGCTACCGCGCGCGCGTCGGGGCGGCCCTCGCGCGCCTGGTGCCGTCCGCAGGCGTAGAGGGCAGGAGCGGCTGGGCGCGCTGGTGGCGGGCCAACCGCGACACGCACCAGCCTGAGCCTTGGGAGCCCGGCGTGCAGCCTGCGCCGGGGCGGGGCGGCGCCACGTCGGCGGCGGCGGCGCGTGCGTTCGACCTCTACCAGTCCGGCCTCGACCTGATGATCTGCATCGACTCGACCGGCAGCATGCAGCCGACGATCGACGCGCTGGCGCGCGCGCTCGGCGAGATGGCGGACATCCTCGCCGGAATCTCGCCGAAGTTCCGGCTCGGCGTCGTCCACTACAAGGACGCGGGCGAGCTAGGCGACGAGGGGGCCAAGGTGGTGCAGCCGCTGAACAAAAACGTCAAGGCCGCCCGCAAGAAGCTCGAGAAGCTGCGCGCGTTCGGCGGCGGCGACCTGCCCGAGGCGGTGCTGGGCGGCCTGGACCTCGCGCTGCACAAGAAGCGCAAGTGGCGCGCGGACGCCAACAAGCTGGTGATCGTCATCGGCGACGCGCCTCCGCACGCCCACGAGACCAGCAAGCTGGTCGACCTCGCGCGCGCGGCCTACGAGCGGCCGGGCACCCAGGGGCGGGACTCCAGCAAGCCGACCACCGGCGCGCGGCAGGAGACGACGCCGTTTCTGACGTCGACGATGGGCGTCTTCCTGAAGTTCCGCGGCGACATGCAGGTGCGCGGCCTGCAGCAGTTCGAGGCCTCGCAGCGGCAGATGCGCGCCGACTTCCAGGCGGTCGCCGACGCCGGCGGCGGGGTCTTCGTCGAGGTGGAGTTCGAGATCGACAGCCTGCAGCCGAAAACCTCGAAGCAGAAGCGCGCCGAGCGCGAGGCCGACGGCGGCGTCGTCGACGGCGCGACGCAGCGCATCATCGAGCACATCTTGGTGCTGTCGTTCGGCGAGCGGTTCCGGGTCGAGCTGCGCGACTTCGTGCGGATCTTCTACGACTACAAGCAGGCCGGCTGGATCCGCTGAACGCTCGGGGCCTCAGGCGACGGCCTCGGGCGCGAGGCCGCACGCCGCGCGCAGCTCGAGACACTGCCGCGTGTTGAGCCGGAGCTTGGCGTGCTCACTGACCTCGACGCCGGGCACCCAGATCACCTGGTCTTGGGCGTCGACGACCAGCGGCAGTCGGCCGCGGTCGAAGCGGGGCACGCGGCGACCCTGAAGGAAGCGCCGCAGGTCGACGTACTCGTCGCTGCCCAGCGGGCGGAAGCGGTCCCCGGCGCGGCGCGTCCGCAGCCGCCACGGCCGCGGGCAGTCGCGCGGGTCGACCAGCGCGCGCATCGGGCCGGCCTCGTCGGGCGACGGCGTCAGCGGCGGCGTGGGGTGGGTGTCGGCGCGCACCGACCACTCGGTCCCCCCGAACGCGCAGGGAGCGGTGTCGGGCACG
>CAZTQF010000717.1:0-2034 GCA_964615255.1 uncultured candidatus Brocadiaceae bacterium
GTGCACCGGCTGGCTGCGGTCGCGCGCGACGCAGCCCTTGTCCTCCAGGCGCTGCAGCAGGCGCTGGACTGTGCCGTGCTGGACCTTGTCCGCGCCGCCGTAGAGCTGCTCGCGCAGCTCGCGCGCCGTACGCGGCTGCTGGGTCCAGAGGAGCTCCATCAGGGCGAGCTCGGCGTTGGCGAGTTGGGGCTGGGTCATCGGAGGGAGCCGTTCGGTTGGCCCGGATACGACAGGTTGTCGCATACATACGACGGGATGTCGTAACCTGTCAAGGGGGCGGTTCCGGTTCGTCCTTCGGCCGTCCGCCCAGCGGGCGCGGTCGCATCACGAAGTACGTCGCAAGAATTTTCCGCAGAGTGGCCTGCGGCATCGCGCCACAGCGACTCCTAGTCGGAGGCGTGGATCAGGCCCTCCTGGGCGGCTTGGCGGTAGCTCGACGCGTGCGGGATCTTCTCCGCCTTACGCACGTGTCCAGAGCCTCCGCAACCGACGCCCTTCGCGCCGATCCCTGCCCTCGGTGGCCCGCAGCCTCAGCGGATCAGGCCCCCGATCGGCGTGGAGCCGTTCACCGTCGACGTCGCGAGGCTGAACGCCTGCAGCAGCAGGGTATGGCCTGTCAGGGCCGTCACGTTGGGGATCGCGAGCGCGCTCGCGCCGCTGCCCGTAGCGTCCAGCAGTCCGCTGCGGATGTTGAAGCCGGTCGTCGCCCAGATGGGCTCCGGGACGAGCGGTGCGCCGGACGTCGGCGCGGTGTCGGGAGCGTAGAAGACGGCAAACGGCGCCGACGTCGTGCCGGTGACGGTGAGGGTGGACGTCGCGCCGACGGTCCAGGCGGGGTTCACCTGCAGCGTCACGAGGGGGGCGTTGAGGTCGGCGAGCCCTTGGCTCGCGGCTCCTCCCGGAGCTCCGGGCTGGAGCACCGCGTCGCGCAGGGCCAGCGGGTTCGGCCCCGTGTTCGACAGCGCGGCGCCGCCCGCGCCGTTGGCGCTGTCGCCGCCGACGAACGTACACGCGGCGAAGGTCGCCGAAGCGCCGGAGACCGCTACCGCGGACGCGCCGTCGCCGACCGCGCCGCCGACGCCCGTGTGGTCTCCGCCAGTGAACGTGCAGAATTGGGCGTGCACCGAGCCGCCGTTGGCGGCCAGCGCCGGCGAAGCGCCGACCTGTCCGACGAAGCAGCCGACCGGATGGCACGCGTCGTGGGTCGCGGTCACCGAGCAGCCGCTCATCGTCAGTGAGCCGCCGTTGACCACGATCGGAGCGTCAGGCAGTACATCGACCCACGCGGTCGCGGTGCAGTCGAGGAGCACGACGTCGCCGGCCAGGACCTGCAACGCCGGGCCGTTGCCCGTGCCGAAGGCGGTCTGCTCGAAGCGCACTGTGCCGCTGGAGACGTTGACCTGGCAGCTCCCGCCACCGTACGGGCTGTAGGCGCTCGTCAGGTCGATGTCTTCGATGTGCGCGACCTGTCCGGGGGGGACGGCGACGCTGATCGAGAAAGTCGAGAACCCCGGCCAGTAGCCGATCCTCGCGCCGTCGCCGCGGAGCGTGATGCCCTTGTCGAGGGCGAACGGCTCGTAGGGGGCGACGCTCGCCACCAGCTGGATGACGTCGCCGGGACTCGCGGCCTGGATCGCGGCCGGGATGCCCGTCGCAGACGTGACCGTCCAGGTCGTCTGTGCCGTCGCGCTGTTCGCCCATGCGGCCGTCAGCGCTGCGAGCGCGACGCGATGCGGGGCCGGGACGCTGCGGCGGGATGCAATCATGCACGCAGTCTACCTCCCCGGCTTTGTCGGGGCCCGTCGCCATGCAGCCGCCGATACGGCGCGCAGCGACGGGCTCGGGCGACACCGGCGGGAGCTCGCCCTAGCGCCGGTCGCGGTTGCCGGCGGCCTGCTCGGGCTCGGTCGGCATCGGCTTCTCGTCGGAGGCCTGGATCAGGCCCTGCTCGACGGCCTCGCGGTAGCTCGGCGCGTGCGGGATCTTCTCCGCCTTGCGCTCGTGGTAAGGCACGCCGCGCGTCATCCACTCGGG
>CAZTQF010000718.1:0-2030 GCA_964615255.1 uncultured candidatus Brocadiaceae bacterium
ACCCAGACGTCCTCGCCCGCGACGAACGCCATCTGCTTGCCGTCCGGCGTGAACGTGACGTCTTCCGCAGACGTCTCGACGCGGCGCTCGAGCGCGACGGCGTGGTCGTCGCCCGACGCGCGCAGCGCGATCGGCGTCGCGGCGCCCGTCTGCGTGTCGATCTTCAACAGGTCGAAGCGCCGCCGGACCAGCATGGTGGCGCCGTCTCGACTCAGGCTCGGGAACGCCACGCCGTCGTCGCTCTGGTCCGCTGCGCCGACCCGCGTCACCCGGCGGGGGGCGCTGTCGTCCAAGCGCGCCTCGTAGAGGTCGAAGGTGCCGTCCGGGTCGCTGATGTAGTAGTAGCTCTGCCCGTCAGGAGCCCAGACCGGATTTTGGCACGCGATGTTCTGGTAGCCCGGTTGGTCCTCGTCGATCCGGCGCAGCGCCGGCGGCTCCTGCCGCAGATCGGCGTGCCACAGCTGCGCGGCCTGCGTGCCGCGGTGGCCCTTCCGCGACCACATCGGCCGTCCGCGGACGAACAACAGGTGCTGGCCGTCGGGCGAGAGGGCCGCCTGGCTCAGGCCAACGTCCAGCAGCATGCGCTTGGGGCGCTCCCCCGACAGGTCGATCGCGAACAGGCGCGTGGACTCTGAATAGTGGAAGCCCCGATCCGTCCGCATGGACACCAGCAGCTGGCCGCCGTCCTTCGAGAACCCGTGGACCGTCTTACGGTTGGAGTCGTGGGTCAGCTGCGCCGGCGCGCCGCCCGAGACCGGGACGCGGTAGAGCTGTGAGCTGCCGCTGCGGGCGCTGGTGAAGACGATCGCCGACTGGTCGGGCGTCCACCACGGCGCGCCGTCGTCGTCGGGGTGCGTCGTGAGCCGCCTGGCCTCGCCACCGGCGATCGACGCCGTCCACACGTCGCCGCGCCAAGCGAACGCGATCCGCTGGCCGTCGGGCGAGATCCGGGGATCACGCGGGATTCGGATCGTCCGGTCCTGGGCCGAGACCGCAGCAGAAAGGACCAAGGAGAGCAGCAGCAAGGAGCACCTCATAGGCGCGCCATTGTGACGCAGAGCGCCCGACGCTTCACGCGCAGCACCGCTTCGGCGCTCCGGCCCCGTCGCTCAGCCGAAGATCTCGGGCATGCCGCCGGTGGAGTCTGCGAACCGCTCCGTCGCTACCCCGACGGCGTTGAGCATGCCGACGAAGACGTTGCTGAACGGCGTCGACTCGTCGTACTTGCGGTAGTGGCCGTGCTGGAGCCCGAGCCGGCCGCCGCCGAGGAGCGCCAGCGGCAGGTTGCGGGCGTTGTGCGTCGTGCTGCAGCAGCTGCCGTAGAGGATCTGCGTCTGGTCCAGCAGCGAGCCGCGCTCGTCCTCGGTCTCGTCGAGGCGCTTGACGAAGTGCGCGAACTGCTCGGCGTGCCAGCGGTCGTAGCGACCCCACTGCTCCCAGTGGCCTTCGTGGCCGTCGTGGCTGATCGTGTGGTGGCCGCGCTTGATCCCGAGCGCCCGGTTCGGGAACGAGTCCGCGAAGCCCATTCCGTCTTCGCGGCCGGTCATGTAGGTGACGACCCGCGTCAGGTCGAGCTGCAGCGCCAGCGCGATCAGGTCGTACATCGACCGCAGGTAGGCCGCGGGGTCGACGTCCGGCGCGATGTCGAGGTCGACGTGGCTGCTGTCGAACTTCGGCAGCGGTCGATCGAGCCACGCTTCGTTGCGCCGCAGCTGCTCCTCGACGGAGTCCAGGGACTGCAAGTACTGATCGAGCTTCTCCTGGTCTTTCTTGCCGAGCCGGCGCTGCAGGCGCCGGCTATCCTCGAGGACCAGGTCGACGACCTTCTTGCCCTGCGCGAGCGCCTTCTTGCGTTCGTCGGTGGGCGCCCCGCCGCCTTGTGAGAAGTAGCGCTCGAAGATCAGGCGCTGCTTGTGCTCTGACGGGATCGGCCGCGCCGCGTGGTCGAAGCTCAGGGTCGACGTGCGCGACTTGTAGCCGACGCCGCCGTCGGTCGAGAGCACCAGCGACGGGTAGCGGGTGTGCTTCTT
>CAZTQF010000719.1:0-2022 GCA_964615255.1 uncultured candidatus Brocadiaceae bacterium
ATTCGTGACAGGACTAGCTGTCGGTGTTGCCCCGCGGGCTTGCCCCAACCTGTAGGCCCGATCGTCAAGAATCGCTTGGCTGCGTCGGCAGGGGTTGCTATGGTCCGGGGCGTGTTGGGCGGTCACCAAGGGAGGGACCGACAGCACGGGCTGGCCGGGGTAGGCACCTGGGCAGTCCGACTCTGGTCGCCTCGTATCGCAGCTGCCCTGACGGAGGGTGACTGACGTTGCTGAAGACGCCGGCGCTCGCGCCGGGGTCGGGCCCGAAGGGCGCAGCGGCGTGCGGGGTCCTGAGGTTTCTGGGCGCCGTCGGCCTTCGGGTCGGCGGCGCTTTTTCTTGGCCGGCAACCGGGCAGGAGACCTTCCGCGGGCCGCAGCTGGCCGGCGCACGGTCGGCGGTCGCCCCCCGAAGGAAGAGAGCCTGCTCGAAGCAGGCTCTCGGTCTCGCCCCTGCAATCGGGCCTCCTGGCGGCCTCGGGCGAGCGTCGCAGGCTGGAGGACGCTCCGGATGAGCTTCCTGGCCTACCTGGCAGCGGCAGCTGCTACAGCTTGACGCCGACGATCTGGTCGACCTTGAAGTCGTAGCTGAACTCCTCGTCGACGTTGATCAGGCGCCCGGTCCCCTTGAACTCGTTGAAGATGATCGCGCCCGACATCGAGCGACCGTCTTCCAGGGCCAGCTCGACCCAGTCGGCTTGGCGGGCGTTCATCAGCAGGTCGTAGACTTCGTCGCGAGTGGGGCGGGCAGCGGGTCGTGTCGGCATAGGTCAGGCGTAGCGGTGGCGCGGGTCGCCGAAGTGGCGGCGGCGCCATCAGGGGTGTGGGCTTGTGAGTGGGACCGGAGGTCGTCAGGCCTCCCGTCGTGGGTTGCGTCGATTCCAGGCTCGCCAGCTCGCGGGCTGCTTGCTCCGGCCGGCCGAGCCCTCGGAGGGGCGCGGTGGCTGCCATTGCTGCAGACGAGAGTCGCGGGCTCCCCGATTCGGCGTCACCTTACGGCTCGGCAGAATCCAGGGAATCGAGTCCTGACTCGGCTCCTGCACGGGTCGCGTGGCCTGGGGGCGTCGCCCCCATGTCACCGAGCACTCCCGCCTCGATCAGAAACCTTGACCAGGATTCGAACTGCTCGGGAGTGTGCCACAGTTCTGCGAGGTCGGCAAGGTGGCGGAAGCTCCCCCGCAGCTTGGAGACCTCCCGGATGGCGGGCTCTGCTGCGGCGGCGCCCAGCGGGACATTCCAGTCGAGGCAGTAGGCGAGGCCGGCGTGCACCTCCCCGACGCTCGTGGTGTCGTCGTTGATCATCCCGAGCAGGCGAGGACGCGGTAGCCCCGCGGCGGGCAGCGCGAGCTCTTCGGAGAGTTCTCTTTCGAGGGCCCGCTCGAAGAACGCGACCGCGTCCGGTCCGGTCGGGTGGGATGCGGCCGCGTCTGCCGGCTCGACGTGCCCGCCCATTCCGATCGTCCAGCTCTGGTGGAGCCGCGCCTCGCCGCCCCCCTTGGTCCGCTGGACGGCGAGCACGCCGCGCTCGGCTGGGTCGCCGTCCGGTCCCCAGTCGCCGCAACGCAAGACGCAGTAGGGGATCCACTGCTTCCACGCCGGCGTCCGCTCGGCCTCCTCGCGGTCGACGTAGCGGCCGAGCTGCAGGGCCCGCTGGAGGAACGCGCGCGGCGCGTCGATCGGCTGGAAGCCGTGCGGCCAGTCGCCGCCGAAGAACGCCGCGCGGTCGACGACGAACACCTGCTCGCGAGCCACCGCCGCTAGTCCCCTTGCTTGTCCGCGTCGCTGCGGTTGAGCAGGTTGCGGAGGCTGGAGAGCGAGGTGACCTCGCCCTTGTCCGAGCGCTGCTCCTCGACCTCGCGCGCGGGCTCGACCGTGTAGATGCGCTGCTCCCGCGGGCCGCCCCGGCGCCCGCCGCGCTCGCGCCCGCCGAAGCCGCGGTCGCGGTCTCGACCCCGGTCTTCCCTGCCGGCACCCGGCCCGCCGCGCTCAGCCGCAGCAGCACGCCGCGCCCGTCGGCCGGGTCCG
>CAZTQF010000720.1:0-2016 GCA_964615255.1 uncultured candidatus Brocadiaceae bacterium
GGGCCTTCGTCGTACGCTTCGCCGTCTTCGTCTTCTTCGCAGCCGCCATGTGTAAGCTCTTTTGCTTCAGGCGCTAAGCGCCTTGCTTGGGGAGGCTCGGCTCGGACCGTTAATTACGGTGTAGCCGTATTCCTGCGGTGCAGGCCCCAGCATCTTGAGCGCTTGCCCCTTGCAGTCAAGGCCTTTCCCGCTAGGCGATCTGCGCGGCAGGCCTCGCCGAGGACCGCTAGGGGCCCGCCGCCGCGCGACCCCTTAGGCGCTCCAACACGTCCGACAGCTCTCCAGGCAAGGGGTCCTCGAGGACCAGCCGCGCGCCGGTCACCGGATGCTCCATCTCTACCCGACCGAGGTGAAGGAACAGCCGGCGCAAGCCGTAGCGCTCTCGAAAGAACGCGTTGAGGCGCCCCTTGCCGTGGGTGGTGTCGCCGAGCACGTGGCGTCCGCAGTGGTTGGCGTGGCGGCGGATCTGGTGGTAGCGGCCGGTGAAGATCCGGCAGCGCACCAGCGCGCAGCGGTCGAACGCCTCCACCACCTCGAAGTCGGTCCGGCACTCCTTCTGCTTGCCGTTGTCGTCGGTCAGCGGCCGTTCGCTCGTCCAGCGGTCCCCCAGCTCCGGCCCGCTGCCGGGGTGGCGGAGCAGGGCCAGGTAGTCCTTGTGGGCGTCCGCGGCGGCGAGGCAGCGCTGGAGCCCGGCCGCTGATCTGCGCGACAGCCCGAAGAGCAGGATCCCCGACGTCGCGCGGTCCAGCCGATGGAACGGATAGAGGTGCTGCTGCAGCTGGTCGCGCACCAGCTGCAGCGCGGCGGGCGCGTCGGGGTGGTGCCCGTCACGGTGGACGAGCAGCCCGCTGGGCTTGCTGACCGCGACGAAGGCCTCTTCCTGGTGCAGCACGGGCAGCGCCGGCGCGGGCTCCGCGGGCCGTTCGACTTCGCTCTCGTCCGTCATCGGGCGGACGGATTGGAACGATTGCCCGCGGCGCCCACAACCTCATACTCGCAGCCGTGAACGTCTGGCAGCTCCTCGCGGGCGCCGCGAGCGGCTCCCGTCATCGTGACGCGCTCGCGCAGGGGCCGCGGCGCCTGAGCTACGCCGAGGCGCGCGACCGCGCGCTCGCGCTGGCCGAGGTGCTGCGCGCGCGCGGGGTCCGCGAGGGGGACCGGGTCGGCTGCTTGATGCACAACGACGTCGACCACCTGCTCGCCTACTTCGGCGTCGCCGCCGCGGGCGCGGTGCTCGTCTCGCTCAACACGCGCCTGACCGACGGCGAGCAGCGGGACATCCTCGAGCACAGCGGCGCGCGCTGGCTCGTGCACGACCAGGACCACGCGCTCCGCGCGGGCGTCCTCGAGCGGGAGGCGCTGACCGTGCCGGACCGGGCCGCGCCCGACGCGCGCGTGCACCTGCTCGGGCCGGACGACCCCGCGCAGCTCTACTACACGAGCGGCACGACGGGCGCGCCCAAGGGCGTCGTGCTCACCCACCGCAACGTCTGCGCGCACGCGCGCGCGGCGATCACCGAGCTGCGCCTGGACGACCGCGACGTCTGGTCCCACATCGCGCCGATGTTCCACCTCGCCGACGCCTGGGCGACGTTCGCGATCACCGCTGCGGGCGGTCGACACGTCTTCTTGCCGACGTTCACGCCGACCGCGGCGCTCGACCTGCTGGCGGACGCGCAGGTGACGATCACGAACCTCGTGCCGACCATGCTCAACCTGATGGTCAAGGAGCCGACCGCGTCGGCGCGCGCCTACGGCCTGCGCGTGATGCTGAGCGGGGGAGCGCCGATCGCGCCCGACATCGTCCGCCGCATCCTCGACACGTTCGGCTGTGACTATGTCCAGACCTACGGGATGACCGAGACCAGCCCGTACCTGACGCTCAGCCTGCTGCCGCCGACGCTGGCGGCGATGCCGCTCGAGCAGCAGCTGCGATGGAAGTGCCGGACCGGGCGTCCGTTCCTCGGCGTCGAGCTCGAGGTCGTCGGCGAGGACGGCACGCCGGTCGCGCGCGAC
>CAZTQF010000721.1:0-2016 GCA_964615255.1 uncultured candidatus Brocadiaceae bacterium
TCAGCTACCCCATCGGGCCCTGCAGTGAGATGACCGATATCCCCGGCGCTGCGATCCGCGTCAGATGCAACACCCTTGACACCAGAGGGATTGTACACAGGTCCGCAGCTGCGACAGCGCGTGGCGCAGCTCCTGGACAGGCGCGACGAGCGGGTTGGCCCGCGCCATGAACCGGAACGTGTCCTGGTCGAGCGCGAGGCGACCGGTCGGCAGTCGGGGCCACGGGATGTCCTGCTGGTGCAGCCAGCGCTCCCATTGGTCCGCCTTGAAAGACGTGCCGTCGAAGACGCCGTAGTCGCGATCGACACGGCCGACGAGGTCGAGCTTGAGGCCCTCCCAGTTCGCCCGCAGCCGCTCGAGGGTGTCCACGTCGACCGGGATGCCGGTGCGTTCGATACGGGCAGCGGCGGTCATATATCGCCCGCGAAGGAGCGCACGGGGCGTGTCGACGCCGTCGTCCATCCTCGGCAGCAGGCGTTTCAGCGCGTCGACGTCGCTTTGGCAGTAGTCGAGCAGCGCGCGCTGCTCGTCAGGCGTCCAGGGGCCACCGCGCAGCGCTAGTTCGCGCATTGCCTCTTTGTCCTGGGCCGCGATCGCTCCCTCGCCAAAGTGCACGAGGGCGCCGAGCAGGCCGGCGCCACACAGCGGCTTCTGACCGTTGGTTCGGCAGCGGAACTCGACGAACAGGTCGAGCAGGTTGTCGGGCGGCGTCCACCCGAGCTGCAGGAAGCAGCCGATCTCGGCGCTGGCGTAGTAGGCGCAAACGAGCGCGTCCGGACCGCAAGGGAAGGGCGGGCGCCGGAGCCGGCCGAGCTCGTCCGCCCAGACGCGGTGCAGGCGCCCCGAGCCGAGCTCCCGCGCGACCATGCAGATCGGCTCGGGCAGCTCGCCGTCGGGGCAGCGATACTCGAAGTCGACCAGGGTGACCTCGCGGAATGCGCTGCCGCCGACGTCCACGTCACATCTCTCCGCGCAGGCGGCGCAGGGCGGGGTGTTCGTTCGAGTCCAGGAAGCGGTCCTTGAACGCGATCCGGATCGCGTCGTCCATGGTCAGGTCCGGCCACTCGGGCTCGCCGATCTCACCCTGGGCCTCGAAGATCTCGTAGGCGCCGAGGTCCATGTTCGACCGCACGCTGACCCAGCGCGTCTCCGCGATCTCGGCTGCCTCGGCGGCGCTCCGGCTCCAGGCGTCGAGGCGCCCGTCAGCGGCGGGCAGCCGGGTCGGCCACAGGAACGTCACGCCCTGGCGATCGGTGGCTAGCCGGAGGATCGTCGGGGTGAGCTCCGCGCCCAGCGCGTCGACGAGCTCGGGATGGACGAGGTAGGTTTCCCGCTCGTCCTTCACGTTCAGCAGCGCGGCCGGGAAGCGCCAGTCCTCGCCCGGTCGCACGCGGACGAAGGCATGCCGGTTGGGCTTCCGGACCGGGATCGTCACGACCAGCTTCTTGGCGCCCATCTGGGACGCGAAGTCCTGCGACAAGCGCAGTGCAGAGAGGTCGAGGTTGCCGAGCGGACCACTGGACGTCGGCGACTGGTCGTTGTCGTGGTTGTCGGGGGAGGGGAGGTTCGATTCAGTCTGGTTGTCGGTCATTGGTATAGAACTCCTAGAAGAGAAGGGGCGGGTGCGCGCTGGTGCGCCTGCGCTGTTGCGCCGGTGCAACACGTGTCGGCGCGGACGAAGGCCGGTTTCCGTGCTGCGGTCGGGTCACAGCTCTCCCTCCGAGCGCAGCGTCAGATCGCGCTGCCAGCGCCGTAGCTCCTCGATGGTCGTGTAGTAGCCGCCACCGGATTTGAAGCGGCGGATGCGCACGCCGTCGATGCCGGCGGTCGTCCACCGGTAGGCGGTCGCGCGGCTGACCGGCGGGTCGAGGTCTTCGTCCGGCGCGTAGCGCGGCGGAACGTGGTAGGGGATCTGGGAGACCGGAATGATCCGCTCGCCGGACCACCATGGGCGGGTTACTTTCATGGCCGCCGTTGTCGACTACCCGGCGGCCGTTCGCGGCTTGCCGCTAAATG
>CAZTQF010000722.1:0-2007 GCA_964615255.1 uncultured candidatus Brocadiaceae bacterium
AGCGCGCGCGACACGGCGGTCGCGAAGTGCTTCCAGGTGACCAGCGCGCAGAACAGGAAGAGCGGATACGGCGCGTACGCCTCCGACCCGCGGCCGAACAGCCCGGCGACGATGCCCCAGTAGACGAGCATCATCAGCACCGGGTCGAAGAACCACCAGAGCCACCCGAGCTTGCTGCCCGCCACCGACCGACGGAGCTCGCTGACGACGAGCTCTTGGAGCAGGTCGCGGCGCGCGACGATGTTGGTGAGGCTGGAGATCATCGAGATGCGGCGTGCTGCGCCGCGGCATCGTAGGCGACCAACGTAGCGTCAAGCGAGCGCGACCACGTGCGTTCGTGCGCGACCCACGCGCGCGCCCGCGCGCCGAGTTCGACGCGGGCGGCGCGGTCGTCGAGCAGCCGCGCGGCGACGGCGACGAGGTCGGACACGCTGCCCGCCGCGTAGAAGCGAGCGGCGTCGCCCGGCTCGCCGAGCTCGCGCAGCGCCGGGAGATTCGACATCACCACGGCCTTGCCGCGCCCCATCGCCTCGAGCGGCTTGATCGGCGTGACGAGGTCCGTGACGCGGCTGCTGCCGCGGCTCACGACGAAGACGTCGATCAGGTCGTAGTAGGCGCCGACGTCGGCGGGCGGCACGCGCCCTGGGAACGCCACAGCGTCCGCCACGCCGAGGCGCCGGGCCTGCTCGCGCAGCGCAGGCAGCGAAGGGCCGTCGCCGACCACGACGCCCACGACCGCGCGCCCCGCCGCGCGCATCGACGCGACAGCCTCGACGAGCTCGCCGACGCCCTCCAGCGGTCGCACGCTCCCCACGTAGCCGAGCACGTCCCCCGCCGGGAGCGTGGCACGCATCGCCGCGGCCGAAGCCCGGGCGCTGTCGGTCGCCGCATCCAGCCGCGGCAGGTCCGCCCCGTTCGGCGCCACGAAGGTGCGCGCAGGCGCGGCGCCGCGATCCCGCACCTCGGCCGCCAGGCTCTCGCAGATCGCCACGACCGCGTCTGCGCCTCGCAGTGCGACGTCCTCACGACCGCGAACGTAGCGGTAGCCAGCGCCGCCGTGCGAGAGGTTGCCGTCGGCGACGGCCGTGTCCTCCCAGATCCCTCGGACCTCGTAGACGCACGGCAGACCGAGCCTGCGCGCGACCTGCTGCGCGGGCAGCCCGCATCGATACGGCGTGTGGGCGTGGATCAAGTCGGCGCGCTCGGCCCCCGCCACGGCGCGGATCTGCGCCGCGAAGCGCCGCAGCAGCAGCCGCTCTTCGATCACGATCGATGCCGGCGCCACCGCACGCAGCGGCCCGGCAGATCGCTGCAGGCCGCGGAGCCCACGCATCGCCGCCCCCCACGCGCCGCCGCCGCCGGTCTCGGCCGGATGCCGACAGCGGTGATGCATGACGTCTTCGTAGGCTCGCGGTTCCGGCGGCTCGAGCCGACCCGGGTAGAACGGCGAGGTGATCACCGTCGGCTCGAGGCCGCGCGCACGCTGCTGCTCGACGAGACTTCGCAGCCGCATCGTGTAGCCGTTGGAGAACGGTACGCTCGTCGCGGCGACGTGGAGGATGCGTTTCAGGCTCACGTCGTCGGCTCGGAGAACAAGGCGTCGAGCGCTGCGTAGAGCGCGCGGAAGTCGAACGCATCCCGCGCGAACTCGCGGCACGCTGCGGCGCGGGCGGCGTAGTCCCGACGGTGCTGCAGGATCATGTCCGTCGCCTCGTCGAGGCTCTGGAAGACGTATTCCTCCGGATAGAGCCTACCCGCGCCGCTCCAGCCGCGAATGCACGGCACGCAGCCTGACGCCATGCCCTCGGCGACCGCCTGGTGCGAGCCCTCGGCGTCGCTGACCGACAGGATGACGCCCACCCCGCGGAACCACCTCGCGACGTCTCCAAAGCCCTCGAAGTGCGCGCCTGGCGTCCGGCGGACCTGCTCGAACCACTCCTCGTAGTAGGCGCGCTCGACGGCGTCGGACCAGAGCCAGTCGTATTCCCAGGGAAACCGGCCCTTGAT
>CAZTQF010000723.1:0-2004 GCA_964615255.1 uncultured candidatus Brocadiaceae bacterium
CGGTCCGCGTAGCCGTGGAAGTTCCGGCAGAACCAGTGGGGGAAGTTCTTGTTGATGACGGCGACGGTCTCGCCCCGCGCGCGGCGGGAGTAGGCGGCGCCGCCGCAGCCAGAGTCGTTAGAGATCACTATCCAGAAGCGCTCGTCCTGCGCGCCGGCCCACAGCGCGGTCTTGCCGAGGCGGGAGTGCCCCAACAAGGCGACGCGCTGCGCGTCGAAGTCCCGATCCAGAGCGAGCGAGTCGAGGATGCGCGACATCCCCCAGGCCCACGCGCTGATCGCGCCCCAGGCGTCGTCGGGGCGCTCCTCGGCGACGGGATCCAAGACGCCGTGGACGCCGTTCTCGAAGCCGTCGTGGAAGTCCGGGTCGATGTCTCCGTAGCACGCGGTCACGAGGCCGTAGCCACGCTGCAAGATGACTTCGACGGGCCACCTGCGCGCCTTGTAGCCTCGCGACGCCTCGTTGGCGCGGTTGCCTTCGACGCCGCGGCGCGCGTCGTCGCGGACCCAGCAAGAGGCGACGCGGACCTCGGGGTCGGCGGTGATGGTGTGGTTGCCGTCGAAGTTCCACGCCAAGAACACAGGCGTCGGCCCGGCGGCGTGGCGCGGCAAGTAGGCTACGACCTCGATCGTCGCTGCCGGTGCATCTGCGTAGCGCACTCGCCACTGCTTTCGAGTCGCGGCTCCGCCGAGCGCCTCGCCCTCCTCGCGCGCCTCGATTCGAATGGCGGTCGGCGCCGGTGAGCGCCCATACATGTGCTCTCGAAACAGCTCGAGCAGCTCCGGGCGCCGCTGCTCGCGCCACTGGGTCGCGGTCGTGACCGGCGCGCCGCTGCGCAGCTCCAGCGCCGCCGGCTCGCAGCGCGCGGGCGCTTGGGCCGCGGCGATGCACGACAGCGCAGTGGCGAGCGCGAGGGACAGCTGCGGGGATCTCGTCATGTCGCCATCGTAGCGCGCGCGCGCACGGGCGTAGCGCCGCCTCGAGGGTCAGCGTCGTCGCCGGGTGTTCTTCGATGCGCGGCGCGTCCGCTCGCCGCCGCGCGAGCGCACGCCGGCGTCCTTGGCGTGCACGTAGGTGGGGTCGCCACGCCGCGCGTTGGCGGCCTGGCGGCGCATCGCGAGCGCCTCCTTGGGCGGGTTGCTCGGGATCAGCGCCATCGGGCCGTCGCCGATGAGCTCCTTCTTGCCGGCGTCGACGAGCGCCTTGCGCACGACGAAGTAGTTCTCCGGCTTAAAGTACTGCATCAGCGCGCGCTGCACCTCGCGGTCCTTCAGCTTCTTGACGGTCTCGACGGGCTGCATCGTCGTCGGATCCAGGCCGGTGTGGTACATGCACGTCGCGATGTCCATCGGGGCCGGGATGAAGTCCTGCACCTGCCGCGGCTTGTAGCCGCGCTGCTTCAGGAACACCGCGAGCTCGATCATCTCCTCAGGCCCGGAGCCAGGGTGCGAGGCGATGAAGTAGGGGATCAGGTACTGCTCCTTGCCGGCGCGCTGGCTCGCGTCGTGGAACTTCTCGGCGAACTCGTCGAACGTCGAGGTCGCCGGCTTCTTCATGTAGTTGAGCACCTTCGCGCTGGTGTGCTCGGGCGCGACCTTGAGCTGGCCCCCGACGTGGTAGCGCGCCATCTCCTCGAGGTAGCCGTCGTCGAAGCGCGCCAGGTCCATGCGGATGCCGGACGCCACGCGCACCGACTTGACGCCGGGCGTCTCGCGGACCTTCTTCAAGAGCTCGCGCGTCGGGCCGTGGTCGACGCCGAGCAGCTTGCAGACGGTCGGGTGCACGCACGAAAGGCGGCGGCACCTGGCCTCGATCTCCGGCCGCGAGCACCGCATCTGGTACATGTTGGCGGTCGGACCGCCGACGTCGCTGATGTGGCCCTTGAAGTCGGGATCAGCCGCCATCTGGCGGACCTCCTTCATCACCGACTCCTGGCTGCGGCTCTGGATGGCGCGGCCCTGATGCATCGTGATCGAGCAGAACGTGCAGCCACCGAAGCAGCCG
>CAZTQF010000724.1:0-2004 GCA_964615255.1 uncultured candidatus Brocadiaceae bacterium
GCCCGGCGGCCCTTGCCCCGGGCTACTACGAGGACGGCGCGGCGGGGCTGGACGAGAGCGGCAGCCGCGTCCGCCTGCAGTGGGACATCTCGTTCTGAGGTGACGCGCGGCGCTCGGCGCTGTGGATCAATCCGCGGCGCGCACCGAGCGGTGGCGTTCGGCGGCGGCCATCGGCCGCGCGGCGACGTCCGGGGACACCACCGGCGGCAGGCCATCTGCACCTTTGGCCTCGCCGTCCGGCCGGTGCCGGAAGCGCCGGCTCTGCCAGAACCACTGCTCGGGCGCCTCGGCGATGCCCTGCCCGAGCGCGCGGTTGACCCGGGACGTGATCGTCATGAGGTCTTTGTCCCGGTCGCCGGTGTCGGCGTCCCGGATCACGTCGTAGACGCGCAGCCGGTAGCGCATCCGGCCGGTGCGCAGCATGGCGACCACCGCGATCGGCGCGCCGGTGGCGAGGTGCAGCAGCGCGGGCGTCGCGACCGTGCGCGAGCTGGTGCCGAGGAACGGCGCCACGACGGCGCTGTGCTTGCCGCCGCCGTCGGCCAGCAGCGCGATCGCCTCGCGCGCCTCGAGGGTCTTCTTGAGCGTCCACATCACCTTCTTGCGCGCGACGACGGTCTGGCCGCTGCCCGTGCGGAGCCGCTCGATCAGCCGGTTGAGGGCGGGCAGCGGGGAGGGGCGGAACACCGAGGTGATCGGCAGGCCAAGCAGGCCGGCGACGTGGCCGCTGACGTCCCAGACGCCGACGTGCCCGGTCACGCAGATCACGCCGCGGCCCTCCTCGAACAGCGAGCGCACCCGCTCGAACTCGGCCAGCTCGCAGTGCTCGTGCAGGTTGCCTGCGTGGATGCGGCGCATCCGGCAGAAGTCGATCGCGATCCACGCGATGTGGCGCGACCACCGCCAGAGGTGGCCCTTTGGCCTCGTCGGCGGCAGCTGCGAGCCCGCTCGGAACGCGATCCGCACGTTTCGCCAGTAGCCGCTGGAGCGGCGGCCGCGCCGGTCGTGCAGCGACCAGTAGACGAACCACGGGATCGCCAAGGCGTCCCCGAGCAGGTAGGCGAGCCAATTCGGTAGCCGCTCGACGAGGCCGATCAGCAAGGCAACGGCGCCGACCAGCGCGCGCTGCCACAGCGCTTCGCGCGGCGCCGAGGAGCGAGCGGTCGGGTGCTCCGGCGCGTTCATCTGCTGCAGCAGCCCCTGTGCGTCGACGGCCTCGGCTCCATGCGCAGCAGTGTGCCACGGGACGCCGCCGCCGCCAGCGGCGGGCGCCGTGGCGCGCGGAAAACCCGTGCGCGCGCGAGGTGCTCCGGTGAGGATCGCCCAGGGTTCCGGCGGCCGCGCGAGGCGCTCCCTCGAGGCAGCTGTTCGGGACCGCCGCGCCATGGACGAAGGCCTCCGCATCACCACCGAGCCGACCCGCGATGGCGGGACCCAGGTCTGCCTACGCGGCGTCGCGACGCTCGCGCAGGGGGACGCGCTCTGGCGGGGAGTGTCCGCTGCGTTCGCGCTCCCTGGCGTCGACGTGCTCGAGATCAGCGGCGTGACGCGTCTCGACGGCGGCGCGGCCGCGCTGCTGCACGCCATCCTGTCGCGTCTGCGGGCAACGGGCCGCGCGGTTGAAGTGCGCGGCGCGGCCGGC
The DNA here is from genome assembly GCA_964615255.1 of uncultured candidatus Brocadiaceae bacterium. Taxonomy (GTDB): domain Bacteria; phylum Planctomycetota; class UBA1135; order UBA1135; family UBA2386. The sequence continues at coordinate 1,643 of CAZTQF010000724.1, forward strand.
GAAGCCGCTCAGCTGATGGCGCTCTACGCGCCCCGCGGCGCGGCCGCGCCGCGCGGTCGCGCCCGTCATCCTGGCCTCGTCCAGGAGCTCGGGGACGCCGTCTACGCGGTGCTGGACGGGCTGCGCGCGACCGCGGGGTTCGTCGGGGACTTCACCGTCGCGACCCTGGGTGCGCTGCGCCGGCCCGCGAGCGTGCACTTCGGGCAGTTCGCGAGCCTGGTCGAGCGGGCCGGCGCCGACGGCGCGCCCATCGTGCTGCTGATCAACTTCCTGGTCGGGGGGATCCTGGGCCTGCAGGGCGCGATCCAGCTGCACCGCTTCGGCGCCGATGCCGAGATAACGTCGACCGGCTCCCGGGTCAG
>CAZTQF010000725.1:0-1993 GCA_964615255.1 uncultured candidatus Brocadiaceae bacterium
AGCCGATCCGGCGTCCGCGGCCTGCGTGTCGCTGGCATCTCCCTCGTCGTCCTCGACCTCCTGCTCCTCCTCTTCCTCGACCTCCTCGGCTGCTTCGAGCTCCTCTTCCTCCTCGTCCAGCTCCTCTTCCTCCTCGTCGACCTCCTCTTCCTCCTCCTCGCCGAGTTCCTCTTCCTCCTCGTCGAACTCCTCCTCCTCTTCGACCTCCTCGTCGTCTTCGTGGTCCTCAGCCTCGGCGCGCGGCGCAGCCTTTCGGCGTCGCGCACGCGGGCGCTCGGGCGGCGCGGTGAGCCCGTCGACCTCGCCGACGCCGACGGCGACCGGCCGTCGGAACCAGCGTCGAACGGTCGGCCCGCAGGCCTCGTAGGTCCGCATCACGAGCTCGGAGAACATCCACTCGGTGGCGATCAGCAGCGACACGAGCGCGCCGAAGATCAAGAGCAGCAGGCGGCCCGTGCCGCCGAACGCGGCGAACAGCTTGGGGGAGACGACCGAACCGAAGACCCCGCCCGCCCCGAACGGCGTCGACGCCCGGACCCCGGCGAGGCCGTCGTGCCCGGCGAACAGCACGCTCAGCATCGCCGAGAAGCAGACGACGCCCAGCAGCTTGATGGTGAGGCGAGTACAGCTACGCCCCGTGAACAGCAGCAGGCCGTAGGCGAGCAGCATCAGGAACGGCACCCAACCCGCGAGACCCAGCGAGCGCGTGAAGCCCAGCGCGAGCACGTAGCCGACGGCGCCGCCGAGGTTCTGCATCCCGCCGCTCGGGATCGTGCCGTCGAGGTCCGCCATGCGGAACGTCGCCAGGCACAGCATCGCGTAGAGCGAGAACCCGCAGAGCGCGAGCGCGAGCAGCTCGCGCGCCCGCGGCGAGAGCCCGGGCGGCAGCACGTCCTCGGCGGGAACGAATCGGGTCCCGCGCCTGGGAGCCGGGTCGGCGTCTTGGTTCTTGCTTCTGCTCACTGCGCTTGGTCCTCACGTGGCCCGGCGGCGCCGCCTGCGCCGTTGCGGGCCTGCCAGAGTTGGTCGGCCGCGGCGATCAACGCCGCGCCGACCCGGAACTTGTCCCCCCTCGGGAGCGCCACCTCGCGGCCGTCCGGATAGCAGACGATCAGCTCGGCCTGGTCGCTTCCGATGGTGTCGTGGAGGTTGACGACGACCGCGTCCAGGCCCTTCGCCGCCAGCTTGCTGCGCCCGCGCTCAACGGCAGCGGACATGCCCGCCGAGACCGACTCCAGCGCGAAGCCGACGACCACGCGGCGCCCCTTGTCGGCAGCGAGCCCCTTGACGATGTCCGGGTTGGGCTCGAGCTCGAGCGTCACCCGGCCGGGCTGGCGCGCAGGTTTTCCCGCGGCCCGCCGGACCGGACGCCAGTCGGAGACCGCCGCCGCCGCGATCGCGATGTCAGATGTCGCGAAAACGTCTTCGGCCGCTGCCTGCATCTCGAGCGCCGACGTGACCGAAATTGTCTCCACGCCGGAAGGTGGGTCGACCTCGACCGGACCGAGCACCAGCGTCGGGCGATGCCCCGACGCGATGGCCGCTTCGGCGAGCGCGACGCCCATCCGCCCAGAGCTGGCGTTGCTCAGGAAGCGGACGTCGTCCAAGTGTTCGCGGGTCGGTCCCGCGGTGATCAAGATGCTTCGCATGCCCCCCGCTGCTCCTACGACCCGCCCGGACCGATTCGCAAGCCGTCCTATGGTAGTAACACCCGCTGGCCAGGGGAGAAAAAACAGCGGGAGACACCTACTACGTTCGTCCTCCATTCGTCCCGCGCTCGCTCCGCTGACCTTGGCCGCTCCTCGCTACATCCTCTTCGCCGCTGCGTTTGCGGCGACCTCGTGCTACTCGCCGGAAGCCAACCGTGAGTGGGCCGACCGCGCCGTATACAGCGTCCTCGACAAGGCGTCGGAGCAGGTCCTCGGGGAGGCGCGGGAGTTCCAGGTCGAGCGGCCGGTGGACACCTTGCGCCGCCGGTTGCTGACCACCCGGG
>CAZTQF010000726.1:0-1992 GCA_964615255.1 uncultured candidatus Brocadiaceae bacterium
CCGACGATGGTCTCTTCGCCGGCGTCGATCGCCGCCTGGCGCCGCGCCGCCGACTCCTCGATGCGCAGCTTGGGCAGGCCGTCCTCGATCGCGCGGGTCATGCCGCCCATCGCCTCGACCTCCTGGATCAACGCCCAGGCCTTGCGCGCCAGCTCGTCCGTGAGCGCCTCCACGTAGTGCGAGCCCGCGAGCGGGTCGGCGGTGTGGGTGACGTGGCTCTCCTCCTGCAGGATCAGCTGCGTGTTGCGCGCGATCCGCGCGGCGAACGGCGTCGGCAGCGCGATCGCCTCGTCGAGCGCGTTGGTGTGCAGCGACTGGGTGCCCCCCAAGACTCCCGCCAGCGCCTCCAGGCACGTGCGGACCACGTTGTTGTAGGGATCCTGCGCCGCCAGCGACCAACCCGAGGTCTGGCAGTGGGTGCGCAGCGCCATCGACTTCGGGTTCTTCGCGCCGAAGGCCTTGACGATCTTCGCCCACAGGAGCCGCGCGGCGCGCAGCTTGGCGACCTCGGTGAAGAAGTTCATCCCGAGCGCGAAGAAGAACGACATGCGGCCTGCGAGGCGGTCGACGTCGAGCCCGGCGGCGACGCCGGTGCGCAGGTACTCGAGCCCGTCGGCCAGCGTGTAGGCGAGCTCGAGGTCGGCCGACGCGCCCGCCTCGTGGATGTGGTAGCCGCTCACGGAGATCGTGTTGAACTTCGGCATGTGCTCGCCGCACCACGCGAAGATATCCCGCACGATCCGCATGCTCGGGCCCGGCGGGTAGATGTAGGTGTTGCGGACCATGAACTCCTTGAGGATGTCGTTCTGGATGGTCCCGGTGAGCTGCTCGCTCGACACCCCCTGCTCTTCGGCCGCCGCGACGTAGAGCGCCAGGATCGGGATCACGGCGCCGTTCATGGTCATCGAGACCGAGACCTGGTCGAGCGGGATGCCGTCGAACAGGACCCGCATGTCGGCGATCGAGTCGATCGCGACGCCCGCCATCCCGACGTCGCCGGCGACGCGGGGATGGTCGCTGTCGTAGCCCCGGTGGGTGGCGAGGTCGAAGGCGACGCTCAGCCCCTGCTGACCGGCCGCGAGCGCGTCGCGGTAGAACGCGTTGGTCTTCTCGGCGGTCGAGAAGCCGGCGTACTGACGGATCGTCCAGGGCCGCTGCGCGTACATCGACGCGTAGGGGCCGCCGAGGAACGGCGGCGCGCCGGGCTCGCCGCCGACGTGCGGGGCGTCGCTGCGCGCATAGCGGACCTCATGCGCGATCCCCTCGGGGCTGACCCAGGGTGGCGGCGCCGGCCGCGGGTCGCCCGCTGGCGCTGCAGGGGGGGCGAACTCGTCGAAGCCGTAGGCGAGCTTGGTGAAGTCGGGGTTCATCGCGGCGGGGACCAATCTAGGTTGACGCAGCGCCCGAGCCCAGCGGCAAGCCCGCAGCGCGCCGGGCAGAAACGCACGCGGCCCCTGCCAGCGAGCAGCTGACAGGGGCCGCGTGCGCTCGCTGCTCCGAGGAGCAGCGAGGTGCGCTGGTCGGTCTTAGTAGACCTGCAGCTCCAGGCCGTTCGACGACAGGATGTTCGCCGCGTTGCTCAGCGTCAGGCTCAGCGACTGGGCCGACAGGAGCGCGCCGGCCAGGGCCGGGTTGTTCGGGATCGACAGGCTGACGGTGGTCGAGCCGCCGGTCGAGACACCGGCCAGGCCGAAGATGGCCGTGGCGAGGTTGATGTCACAGCCGGGGGCCTGCAGGCCGATCGCCGAGAACGGGATGGCCGTCGGGGCGCGGTCACCGAGGTAGGTGATCGCGATGGGCGAGGCCACGTCGATGTTGTCGGTGGTCAGGTCCCACGAAGCGCCGAGGCCGGCGACGTTGGAGCTGAGCGCCAGGTCCGACGTGTCCGCAGCGGCCGTGATGGCCGGAGCAGCGACGAGGCTCGACAGGTCCGTCGCGCCCGGGTCGAGGCTCGCGCCGGCGGTCGAGTAGCCGATCAGCCAGTCCTCGGGG
>CAZTQF010000727.1:0-1986 GCA_964615255.1 uncultured candidatus Brocadiaceae bacterium
GTCGAGGCCCGGTCCGTGGCAGCGTTCGCAGCCGACGTCCTGCAGGTGGGGGGTCTTCTCGGCGCTGACGAAGCCCGTCTGCTGGCCGTAGCCCACGACGTGGCAGCCCACGCAGTCCGGGTACTTCGTCACCGGCCAGCCGTAGCGCTTCGGGTCGTTCTCGGCGTCGACCAGCGTCTGCCAGGCGTGGCTGTGCTTGCTCTGCTGCCAGGCCTGCATCGCCGATGGGTGGCAGCCGCCGCACTGCGCGCTGCCGACGTAGCTGGAGCCGTTGGGCGTCGGCGTCTGCTCGGCCATCAGCTCCAGCACGTTCTCGCGCGCGACGTCCTCGCGGTGCGTCAGCAGAAACGCCTTGACGTTGGGGTCGCCGCCGCCGCCCGGCACGGTGCTGCTGCCCGCGAGCGGGACGAGCTCGCAGGCGACGCGGGCGCCGTCTGGGTCGCGCCACAGCCGCGCGTCCAGCAGGACGCGGCCGCGGATGCCGGCGAACACCAGCGGGACGCCCGCGACGTAGGTCGCCGAGCTGTCGGGCTCGATGAACCCCTGGTCCACGCCGATCACCAGGTCGGGCTTGGGCGCCAGCGTCGGGATCAGCGCCCGCACGGCGTCGTCGCGGCCGTGCACCATGGCGACGCGGACGGTGTCGTCTTCGGCACCTTCGAAGGCAGCGGCCCAGGCCGGCGCCGCCTCGGTGCGCTGCACCGGGGCGTCGTCGCCGCGCAGCGTCTCCGGGAGCTCGTCGAGCAGCAGCGACGCGACCCGGACCGTGCGGCCGCGGACCTCCTTGTCGCGGAACGGGGTCGCTGGCCACATCGGGTCGGCGCACGCGAGGTTGGTCGCGACCGCCGGGCCGCCGAGCAGGTAGCCGCTCCACTCCTCGAGCGGCAGCGCGAGGTCGTTGGCCCCGACGCCCAGCGCGTCGTAGGTGTGCTCCATCGCGAACAGCACCTGCGACGCGGTCAGCAGCTTGAGCTTGTCGAGCTCGGACGCGCCCGCGACCAGGTCGCCGCCCTCGATCAGCAGGTCGTAGTCGCGCTGCTCGGCGATGTGCTGGACCCGGCGGGCGAGGCCGCCGAGCTGGCCGCTCGCGCAGCCGCAGGGCTCCAGGCGTCCGAGCATCGAGCCGCTGATCAGGATCCGCAGCGCGTCGGGCGGCGGCGGCGCCTGGGTGACCGCCTCGGTCGCAGTCGCTGGGCGCGCGGCGCTGCCTGCGGCGGATCCGTCGTCGTCGCCGCGGCCGCACTGAGAGAAGGTCGCGACGGCGGTCGCGAGGCCGAGGGCGAGGCACGCGCCGCGCCCGACAGGGAGGTTGCTCATGGCTGCTTCTTTGGAAACACGACGAGGTCGATCGTAAGGCGCGGCGCGCCCACGGCGGTCGTCTCGCCGGGCTTGCCGAGCACGATCTTGCCGCGGAACGCCGCGTCGAGTCCACCCAGGTAACGAACCTGCAGCCGCTGCTGGCGGCCGCCGGTCGGCACCGGCGCGAGCTCGAGGGCGAAGTGCGCGCTCGCGTCCTCGCCGTCGGGGCCGACGACCTCGACGACGGAGAACTCCGCGGGTCGGTGCGCGGCGTGGTCGACGACCAGCACGAACTGCCGGAGCAAGGCTCGCTCGTCCTGCGGGACGGTGAGGTCCGCCGTGAACGAGATCTTGTTCATCGGCGTGGCCTCGAGGTCCGGCACGACCTTCCAGGTGGCGGCGATGCCGACGCGGTAGCTGGGGTCCGAGGTGGTGACCTCGACGGCGGCGCGGCGGCTGCCGAGCTGGTTGGGGGTGACGCGGGCGCGCAGCAGCGTGTGGTCGTCGCGCGGCTCGAGGCTGACCCGCAGGTCGTCGTCGGTCGCGCGCGCCGCGAGGAACTGCAGGTCGCGGTTGCGCTCGTCACCGCGCAGCGTCGTGACGAGCTCGCCGATGGACGACGCGGGCACGGCCCCGAAGTCGAGGGCTGCGAACGGGCGCAGCTCGACCGGCGCGTCGATGCCGAAG
>CAZTQF010000728.1:0-1986 GCA_964615255.1 uncultured candidatus Brocadiaceae bacterium
TGCGGACGATCTTCGGACCGGCCGCGCCCAGCATGCCGTTCCGCTGCCGCGTGCCCTTCTTCTCGAGCTTCTTGAGGGTCTCCATGCCCTCGATCACCTCGCCCCAGACCGTGTGCCGGCTGTTGAGGTGCGGCGTCGGCGCGAACGTCAGGAAGAACTGCGAGCCGTCGCTCTTCGGCCGGCCGGTGTTGGCCATGCTCAGCAGGCCAGGCCGGTCGTGCTTGCGCATGCCGGGCTGGGGGAACTCGCCGTCCATGAAGAACCCCGGGCCGCCGGTGCCGGTGCCCGTCGGGCAGCCGCCCTGCGCCATGAAGCCGGGAATGATCCGGTGGAAGTTGAGGCCGTCGTAGTAGCCGAGGTGCGCGAGGTAGATACCGGCCGAGCAGTGCATGGGCGTGCTGTCGACCAGGTAGCGGATCGTCATCGGCCCCTCGGAGGTCTCGACGTGCCAGAGGTAGTCGACGTTGGACTGGAACTCCTGCTACGGCGGCTCGGAGAGCGACAGGCGCCAGCCGCGCTTCTTGGTGCTGACCGACTGCTTCTTGATGAACTTGTCGAGCGCCCGGATCGCCGGGTCGTTCTTGGTGAGCTTGCTGTCGACCACCTTGTCCTGCCCGGCCTTGGGCTTCATGAGCGCGGCGCTCTTGACGCCTGATTGCGCGGGCAGGAGGGCGGACACCGCAAGCAGCGGCACGAAGACGCACGAGGTCACGGATCTCATGGCGGACATGCTACGGACAAGCGGCGCGGCTCGCGAGGCCCTCTCTCGGGCCTGCGCCCGCCCGCGCGGCGGTCAGGAGCCGGCGCTCTCGACGGCCTCCGCAGCAGCAGCCGGGACCGGCGGCAGCGGCTGGCGCTCCCGCGGCAGGCCGTGCTCCAGCCACTGGAGGATGCGCGCGACGCGGTGGTAGTACTGGTGGTAGCGCAGGACCTGGGCGTGGCCGGCCGCGGCGACGCGGGCGCGCTGCTCGGACTTCGGCAGCCACGCCGCGATCTTCTCGAACGCGTCGTCCCCGCTGCGGAAGAACGCGAGGTGCTCACCGTCCTGGAACACGCGCTCGAGCCCCGGCACGTAGTGCGTGAGGTGGAAGCCGCGACAGGCCATGGTGAGGAACGTCCGGTTGCTGCAGTACAGCTCGCTGTCGTTGACCTCGTTGACGCCCAGCACGATGCGGGAGGTCGCGCAGACCTTCGCGTAGGCGCGGTTCTTGACCGCGCCGTGGATCTTGAGCTTGCCGCGCGCGCCGCTCCAGGACTGCCACTGCCCTCCAAAGGCGTGCACGTCAAACTCCTCGGCGAGCTTCACCAGCAGGTCGGCCCGCTGTCCCTGCCCGCCGGGGCCACCGATGAAGGCCACGTCGCGGACCTGGCGCTGCGGAGACGCAGGCCGGTGGTAGCGCGGCGAGAAGCCGCTCATCAAGAAGGCCATGTTGTTGAGCCCGTGCTCCCGCAGCCACGCGAAGCGCGCCGGATTGCTCATGCACAGGATGTCCGCGTGGCCGAAGTAGTCGACGATGCTGGTGTCCGTCGTCTCCAGCGCCTCCTCGCACCAGACGACGATCCGGGCCTGCTTGCGGAACTCGGACATGAGCACCAGCGGCAGGTCCCGGAGGAACACGAACACGACGTCGGGCCGGTAGCGCTCGAACTCGGCGCGGCACAGGCGGTGGGCCATCTGCATGCCGAACCATCGACGCCACGTGACCAGATTGCGCCAGCGCACCTCGACGCCGTGACGACGGAGCGCGTCTACCAGCGCACCCGTGCAGCGGGTCCGCGACATGCTCTTGCCGACGAAGAGCACCCTTCGGGCTGCGCCGAGGCGGGACGCGTCGAGCATGCCCGCGACCTCCTCGGGCGCGGCTTCGCGGCGGCTCGACTCCGGGGGAGGTCCTTCCGACATCAACCGTCCTCCCTGCGCGGATCGTGTGAGAATCGTGCGCCCGGCCTGACCGCCAGCGTCATACAGGCGCTTCGTGGCGCCAG
>CAZTQF010000729.1:0-1984 GCA_964615255.1 uncultured candidatus Brocadiaceae bacterium
GCGCCCTCGCGGAGCTGCATCACCAGCTGGGGGGTGCCTGCGCAGTGCAGCTCGACGCGGAGCTCAGGGTGCTGCGAGGCGAACTCCTCGACCAGCTGTCCGAACGGCGCGGTGAGCGACGCCGCCGCGAAGACCCGCACCGTCGGCCGCGCGTCGCCGGAGCAGCTCGCCAGCGCGAGCGCTGCGGCGGCGAGCAGGCGGATCCAGGCGGGCAAAGGCGTCATCGCCGCCTGTTGATACAGCAGCCCCGCAGCGGGCGCAGCCGTTTCTTGCGGCGCGCTCCACAGCCCCGTCCGCATGCAAAGGCGCACCGGTCCGCGACGCGGTCGTCGCGACTAGGCCCGCGCGACGAGGCCGAACATCAGGGGCATCGCGGGCGCGCACGCGGGCATCCCGTACCTGCGGCCCTCGAGCGGGGTCATGTCCTCGAACAGGCGGCAGCCGTTGGCGTAGGGATACTCGCGCACGGTCTCGATGCGGAGTCCTGCGTCGACGGTGGACTGCAGGATCTGCGCGACCGTCCACTGGAAGCCGAACGAGCGCTCCGGGTTGGCGAACTCCTGGACGCCGTCGAGGTGGCCGGACGGCGCCAGGTCGACGCCGACGTAGTCGCGCACTCCGGCTTCGTCGAGCGCGCCGTCGAGGAAGTACGGCTCGGCGAGCGCGCCGCTCCCGGCGAAGCTCCAGACCAGCGGATGGAACTCCAGCAGCACGAGGCGGCCCCCGGAGCGGAGCACGCGGCGGACGCCGCGCGCCCAGCGGTCGAGGTCGCAGAGCCAGCCGATGGTCCCGTAGCTCGCGAAGGCGACGTCGAAGCGCGCGTCGGACGTCGCCATCCAGTCGAACAGGTCTGCGCGGTGAAACGTCGCGGGCAGCTTCGTCTCGGCGGCGAGCTCGCGCGCGAAGGCGATCGGCGCGTCGGCGATGTCGACGCCCGTCACCCGCGCGCCGCGCCGCGCGAGGCTGAGCGAGTCCTGTCCGCAGTTGCACTGTAGGTGCACGAGGTCCAAGCCGTCGACGTCACCGAGCAGCTCCAGCTCGTCGGCGAACAGGGTGCAGCCGCCGCGCTTCAGGAACCCGGCCTGGTCGTGCTTGTGGCTGTTGTGGGCTTCGGTGGCTGCGTTCCACGAGCGTCGGTTCTGCTCGTGGAGCGCTCGGCGCTGGTCGTCGTCGAAGCGGGCCATGGCTGCGGCTACGATCCCACATTCGATGGCTGAAGCCGACCTGTATGCGCCGATCAAGACCTTCCTCGAGCGGCAGGGCTACGAGGTCAAGGGCGAGGTCGAGGACTGCGACGTCGTGGCGGTTCGCGGCGACGAGCCGCCGCTGGTCGTGGAGCTGAAGCTGCAGCTCAACCTGTCGCTGATCCTGCAGGCGGTGGATCGGCTCGCGGTCAGCGACTGCGTCTACGTCGCGTTCCGCGTCGGCAAGAAGCACAGCGCGTCGTGGCGCTCCCGCGGCAAGCAGGTGACGAGCCTGCTGCGTCGCCTGGGCTTGGGTCTGTTGACCGTGAGCGCGCGCGGTCGGGTCGAGGCGGTGCTGGACCCTGGGCCCTACCGCCCGCGCGTCGTGAAGCAGCGGCGAGAGCGGCTGCTCAGGGAATTTGCAGAGCGGGTCGGCGATCCAGTCGCGGGCGGCTCGGCTACGCAGAAGCGCGTGACGGCCTACCGGCAGGACGCGCTGCGCTGCGCCGTCGCGCTGCAGCGGGTCGGCGTCACCAAGGTCAGCCTGCTGGCGGAGTGCACCGGCGTCGAGCGCGTCGGGCCGATCCTGCGCGACAACCACTACGGGTGGTTCGAGCGCGTCGAGCGGGGGCACTACCAGCTGACGCCGGCCGGCGAGGCCGGGCTCGAGGAGTGGGCGGACGCCGTCGCGGCGCTGGCGGAGACAGGCGGCAGCCCTGCGTGAGGGGCGATCGCTCCGGTCAGACGTTAAAGCGGAAGTGCAGGACGTCGCCGTCCTGCACCACATACTCCTTGCCCTC
>CAZTQF010000730.1:0-1983 GCA_964615255.1 uncultured candidatus Brocadiaceae bacterium
GGGCGACGGTTGATCTGGTCCTGGATGTCGATGTTGCCAGGGTTGTCCGAGATCGAGATCGTGCAGAGGCGACCCGAGGAGTTCGTCACCGTGCCGGCCAGGTTCGGAGCGGCCATCGCCTCCGAGAAGCCGCGCACCTTGGCGGCAGCCAGCAGCAGGTCCTTCTCGCTGTTGTCGCGCTCGAGCGAGGCGATCTGCTCGTTCTTGCCCGAGATGGTCTCGTTGAGGCCGGCGATGTCGTTCTTGAGGTTGCGGTTCTCAGCCTCGGCCGAGTCCTTCGAGCGGACGGCGTCATCACGCACCTTCTGCGCGTCGATCGACGCCTGGTAGGCGGCCTGCGCCTGCTCGAACGCGGCCTTGGCCTGCGTGTTGGCCGCTTCTTGGAGCGAGACGGCCTTCTTGAGGTCGGCGGACTGCGAGCTGGTCAGCGCGCCGAGGCGCTTGTTCTCGTCCTGCAGCTTGCCGATCGTCGTCTGCGCCGCAGCGAGCTGGGTCTCGAACGACGTCTTGGCGTTCTCTGCGTTGCCCCGCTCCGTCTTCAGATCCTCGATCTGTTGCTGGTGCTTCTTGTTGTCGTCCTCGTGCGCCGCGGTCTCGTCCGCGAGCATCTGCTTATAGTTGGCCTGCTTGTTCAGGAGCTGGCCGGCCATGACGGCGAAGCCGCCGGCGAGGAACAGGTTGAGGACGATAAATACGCGACCGATGGGACTCATGATGACCAGATGGCTCCTAACTTGCGTGCGCGCTCGACTGTCGGGAGAGAAGCGGCGCGAAGCGCGGGATCAGAGGGGATGAAAAGACGCCAAACAGAAAGACAAACGTGACCGTTCGGCGACTCGTTCGCGGTCGGACGACCGCTGCGGAAGACGCCGCATCCCAGAGCGAGAGGGGCCTAGGGGTGGCGGAATCCTAACTCCATGCCCGGCACCGTCAAGAACGAGGTTTCCGGTCTCTGACCCCACTTTCTCCAGGGCCCTCAGGCCTGGAGAAGCGAGCTACGACGACGCCGTCGGGCGGCCCATCCCCACGCCGCGCCGAGCAGCGCCGCAAGGCCGCAGCCGGGCCCCATCGCCTGACGCAACCACCCGAGGATCGGCGGCTTGCCTGCGCCTGGCCGCAGGGTGACCGGCTGCACCCGGGCGCGCCCCTCGGGCGAGCCGTGGTCGAGCGCCAGCGCGCCCGCGAGCTGGCCCTGGGCGTCGACCCAAACGGTCCAGCCGTCCATGGTGCAGCGCGCGATCGGAACCGCGTTCTCGCAGGCTCGCACCGCGGTCATCGCGACCAGCTGCTGGAGCTCGCCGCCGCCTCGGTACCAGGCCTCGTTGGAGAGCACGACCAGGAAGGTCGCGCCGCGCTCGACCTGCGCCGCCGCCGGGCCGGTGAACGCGTTGTCGTAGCAGAGCAGCGCGCCGAACGGCGCCCCACCGGCCGTCTCCAGCGGCGGCCGGACCCCGCCCGGGACGCAGTCCGGCAGCACCCCGAGCGCCGCCCGAAACATCTCCGCGAGCCCGCTCGACCACGCGTCTGGCAGCAAGCCGAGCAGCGGCAAGAACTCGCCGCCCGGCACCAGGCGCTGCTTGGCCTGGTAACCGACCACTTCGCCCGTGGGGAGCTCGACGAGAAAAGCCGCCGGGGTCGTTCGCCCGTCTCCGCGCCGCAGGTTGGCCCCGAGCAGCAGGCGCGCATCCGTGGCGGACTGCCGCCCGATGCGGACCGCGCCGCCGCCTGCGGCCAGCCGCTCCTCGGAGAGCGAGCCCTGCACGCTGCTCTCGGGCCAGACGACGAGGTCCACGTCAGAGGTCCGCGCCAGCGCCTCCCGCGTCGGCCCCTGCAGGCGCTCGGCTTCGAACTGCGCAACCCAAGCGCGCCACTCTCCGGGCGCCACCTGCAGCATGTCGTCTGGTCGCAGCCCAGGCTCCACCAGCAGCAGCCGGACGTCTGGCCCCGCGCCACGATCCGCAGCCGAGAAGACGATCGCGTTGC
>CAZTQF010000731.1:0-1982 GCA_964615255.1 uncultured candidatus Brocadiaceae bacterium
ACTTCGCTGCCCTGCGCGCGCGGCTGCCAGGCGGCGTGGACGGCGCAGCGGTGGAGCGCGCGTGGCGCGCGCTCTACCCGGCCGCGTGGGCCGACTTTCACCGCTTCCTCAACGGCTGGGCGCCCGACCACTGGAAGCTGCACGGCTACACGCGCCGCATGACGCGCCAAGCCCTCGACCGCCTCTAGCAGCGCCGCGGCTACGAGCGCTCGGTGATCTCGATCAGGTGGTAGCCGAACTGGGTCTTCACCGGGCCGTGCACTTCGCCGACGGCCTCTCCGAAGACCACGGTGTCGAACTCCTTGACCATCTGGCCCGGGCTGAAGGTCCCGAGCGCGCCGCCGCGCTGGCCCGAGGGGCACGAGGAGTGCTGCTTGGCGAGGTCCTCGAAGGCGGCCCCACCGGCGATCTCGGCCTTGAGGTCGAGGCACTTCTGTTCGGAGTCGACGAGGATGTGACGGGCGGATGCGCTTGCCATGCAGGCAGCTTCGCCATCCGCGGCGCAGACGCCACTGCTTTTGCGCGCATCCCGCCGCGCGCTCAGGCGACCGGTCTCGACAACCACTCCACCAGGCCCGGGATGTCGCCGCGGAAGGCGACCTCCCGCGGGTAGCGCGCCAGCTCTTGGCGGTAGTGCTTGTCGTAGTAGTCGACCAAGAGCGGCCGGATCCACGGATCGTGCGCCGCGACCGTGAGCCAGCGGTCGTCGTGGTCGGCCTGCTCGATGGCGTCGACGCACGCCTGCGCCATCGCGCCGCCGAGGCGCTTGTGCAGCTTGTGCACCGACGCGAGCAGGCGCGCCTTGACGGCCGCGCGCGGCTCCCTGGCCGACGGCTCGAACACGTACTCCGCGGCGATGCGCGCGACGCGCTCCTCGTCGGGGCCGTCGAGCAGCGCGACCGGCGCGCGCTTGATCCGCTGCCAGAGCTCCTTGGGCAACAGCACCCGGCCGACGTGACGCGCCTCGTCCTCCACTACGACCAGCGGCCCCGCGTTCAGGTGCAGCGACGCAGCGACGCGGTTCTCGAAGGTCGCCTGCGCAGGCTGCTGCTCGCCGTGGCCGCCGAAGGCGCTGCCGCGGTGCCGCGCGTACGCCTCGAGGTCGAGCACGTGCACGCCCGCGGGCGCTGCGGCCGCGACGGCATGCAGCGCCTCGGTCTTGCCCGAGCCCGTGAGCCCGGCGACCACGACGAAGCGGCGCAGGTCGATGTGCTCGAGCAAGTTCGCGCTCAGGTAGCGCCGCAGCGCCTTGGCGCCCCCGCGCACGCGCGGCAGCTCGTCCCCGAGCCAGCGCTGGGCGAACCGGCTCCGGTCCCCGCCCCGCCAGCAGGTCAGCGCCGACGGCCCCTGGGCCGCGGCCGCGGCCTGTCGCCAGCCGGCGACCCGCTGGTCGCGGTGCGACGCGGTCAGCTCGAGGCCGAGCGCCACGGCGCGCTCGGGGCCCTGCTGGTGGTAACAGGCCCCCACCTGGCGGCGCTCGTCGTCGGAGAGGATGGGCAGGTTGACGGCGCCTGGCAGCGCGTTGCGGGCGACCTCGACCGGCGCCCGCACGTCGATCAGCCCGAAGGCCGGCGCGCCCGCGCCGCGCGGCCACACGTCGGCGGGTTCGATTTGTGCGGCGTCGCGAGCGGCTCGGGTCACGGCTGCATCTTGCCAGGAACGTCGCCCCCAGTCGCGGCGGATCAACCGCGCTCGCCGAGCAGGTCGTCGACGGCGTTCGGGCGCTTCTTGAGCGCGCGCCAGAGCGAGCTGTCGCTGCGCTTGGAGACCTCCACAACGGCGAGCCCGGACGCTGTGCAAGCCCGCGCAGTCGCGGCGACCGGGTGGACCGACGCGCGGCCCAGGAAGCGACGCGCGCGGGCGACCGGCGCCTGCGGCGCGCGATCCAGCGCGACGAAGGAGTAGGGCAGCGAGCGCAGGTCGATCCCGAGGCTGCGGGCCGCCTTGACCCAGTCCCCGTCGGTGAACACGTCCGGCGGCGG
>CAZTQF010000732.1:0-1975 GCA_964615255.1 uncultured candidatus Brocadiaceae bacterium
CATCGGCGCGTGTGGGGTCGCGTCGAGGTCGAAGCTTCGCCGCTTCAACAGTTCGGGGAACCGCGCCGGCAGCGGCGCGAGCGCCTCGAACAGCTTCGCCCGGTCGCGTGGCGGGACCAGCCCAGCAGCGAGGTCTGCTTGCAGCGCGCCCATCGCGGCGAACGCAGCGTCGCGCTCGGCCTCGTGCTGCTCGAACCACACCGGGGTACCAGCCGACTCCAGCAGGTCCAGCAACGTCTCGACGCGGTCGCGCTGGCCGACCCCGCGCAGCACGAACAGCCGCCCGTTCTTGCCGCCGGACAGCAGGTCGAGCACGCCGTCTCCGTCGACGTCGACGAGCTCAGGGGTGGTGTCGTCGCCGTTCTCAGCGCGCAGGTTGAGCGCCTTGCCGTCTGCAGCGCTGCGCAGCGGCTCCGGACGGCCCAGCCCACCTGCGCCCGCGCGGTAGAGCGAGAAAGTGCCCCAGTTGACGCCGAGCAGCAGGTCGAGGCGGCCGTCGCGGTCGAAGTCGAGCACGCGCGGGTGCGCGTTGTAGGCGACCCGGACGTCGCCGAGCGGCTGGTCGGCGCCGAACTTGGGCGCCGCTTGGCTTCCGGCGTTTTGGTGCCACGCGACGCGGCCGCCGAAGGCGCCCGTCACGATGTCCAGCAGACCGTCTCCGTCCCAGTCGACGACGTCGAAGCGGCCCTGGCAGCCGTCTTGGAGCGTGACGTCCAGGCAGTCGGCGGCGAACGCCGGCGCGCCGAGCTCGCCACGGTTCGGGTGGATGGTCAGCCGGTCGCCGCTGTGCGCGACCAGCAGGTCGCAGAGGCGGTCGCCGGTGACGTCGACCAGCAGCGCGCCGGTGTAGCTCGTCCCCCAGCGCTCGCGAGCGCCGGCGCGGACCGCGCGCGGACGCGCGAGCGCCATGCCCGAGGCTCCTTTGGCCCGGCGGTTCTCCAGCAGCCAGACCTGGCCGTCGCCGCCTCCGACCAGCAGGTCCCGGTCTCCGTCCTGGTCCCAGTCCACGGCGCGCACCGCGGCGTGTCCCGGCACCCGCAGCGCTGCGCCGTCGGCCGAGCGCAGCGGCGCCGCCGGCTCGAACGAGGTGGTGGGGGCGTCCTGGGCACCTGCCTGTCCAGGCGCCAGGGCCAAGGCGGCGGCGACGGCGACGGCGGCGGGCAGCGTGCTCCAGGCTGAGGCGTGCGGCATCGGCGCAGACGTTACTCGACTTTGTCGGGTGGGCGGCGACGATCACGGCATGCGCTGCTTCTCCCTCGCCTCGTCCGTCGCGTTGCTCGCCGCCGCCCACTGCTTGCCCGCTCAGGGCAAGCCGCTCTCAGGAGCGCGGCCGAACATCATCTTCGTGTTCAGCGACGACCACGCGGCGCACGCGATCAGCGCCTATGGGTCGCGGATCAACAAGACGCCGAACATCGACCGCCTCGCGTCCGAGGGTCTGCTGTTCCGCAACAACTTCTGCGGCAACGCCCTCTGCGGGCCCTCGCGGGCCACGATCCTCACGGGCCTGCACAGCCACGCCAACGGCTTCATGCGCAACGGCAACGTCTTCGACGGCGACCAGACGACGTTCCCCAAGCTGCTGCAGAAGGTCGGCTACCAGACGGCGATCATCGGCAAGTGGCACCTGTCCTCGGACCCGCAGGGCTTCGACCACTGGGTCGTGCTGCCGGGGCAGGGTCAGTACTACAACCCCGACTTCAAGACCAAGGACGGCAAGGTCCGCTACGAGGGGCACGCCACCGACCTGACGACCAAGCTGTCGCTCGAGTGGTTGGACCAGCGCGACCCGGACCGGCCGTTCCTGCTGATGTGCCAGCACAAGGCGCCGCACCGCAACTGGATGCCGTCGGCCGAGGACCTGAAGCTCTACCAGGACGAGCAGATCCCGGAGCCGGCGTCCTTGTTCGACGACTACGAGGGCCGCGGGCCGATGGCCAAGGCCCAGGAGATGTCGATCGCCGAGCACATGTTC
>CAZTQF010000733.1:0-1965 GCA_964615255.1 uncultured candidatus Brocadiaceae bacterium
GGAGTCCAAGATGTCGCTCGCGAACTACCTCGCCCGACGCGGCCTGCTCGACGAGGCGGAGTCGCTGCTGCTCGAGGTGATCTCTGCCAACCCTGAGAACCCTGCCGCGCCCACGCTGCTGGCTTCGGTCCGCAAGGGTCGGCGCGGCTGACGGGCGATCGCGCGCGCCGTAGGGGTGGGCTCAGCGCCTGCGCGCGAGCAGCGAGGTGAGCCCGCCGACGACGAGCACGCCGAGCAGCCCCACGACGTTGTACCAGAGGAACTGGATCTTGAAGACGTTGTGCACGAGCAGCACCGCGCCCATGCCGCCGCAGAGCCCGAGCGCGCCCGCGGTGTCGCCCGCGCGCCGGAAGAACAGCGCCATCACGAAGATGCCGAGGAGGCTGCCGTAGAACCACGACCCGACCCGGTTGATCATCTCGATGATCGAGCCGCCGCCGGCGAAGAACAGCGCCGTGAAGGTGGCGACGACGCCCCAGAACAGCGTCACGAACCGCCCGACGCGGAGCGACTGCGCGTCGGTCGCGTCCGGTCGGACCCAGCGCCGGTAGATGTCCACCACGGTCGCGCCGCTGAGCGCGTTGAGCACCGAGTCGATGCTCGACATGGCCGCGGCGAAGATCGCCGCGATGATCAGGCCCAGGAGGACCGGCGGCATCTCGTCGAGCACGTAGCGACAGAAGATGTTGTTGGTGTCCTTGTCGTCCAGCGGCGCGCCTGCGGCGTCGCGCCGGCCGCCGACCAGCGCGCGGGCTTCGCGGCGGACCGCGGCCACCTCGGCGACCGCGCGCTGGTACCTCGTCGTCGCGGCCAGCGACTGCGCGGGCCGGTCGTCGCGCGCGGCGAGCGCCAGCATCGAGGCCTTGCGTTCGGCGTGGGCGTCGTCGAAGCGCGCCTGCAGCCGTTCGACCCGCGGTGCGAGCTCCGGCTGCGCGGCCGCGCGGACGTGGTCGGGCTTGAACAGCATCGGCTGCTCGTTCGTCGAGTAGAACAGCCACATCAGGACGCCCAGCAACAGGATGAAGCCCTGCATCGGGACCTTGACGAAGGCGGACATCAGCAGGCTCTTCCTGGACTGGTCCGCGTCGGGGCTGGTCAGCAGACGCTGCGCCTGGCTGTTGTCGCAGCCGAAGTAGCTGAGGTGCAGGAACAGCCCGCCGAACAGCCCGGCCCAGACGTTGTACTTCTCCTCCCAGAAGCTCGGCGCGCCGATACCGGCAGCGACCTCGGCGTGCGTCCTGGGCGTGAGGCCGTCGTGCGCGGGGGCGAGCTCCAGCGCGCCGAGCTTGTCGGCCGCACCCGCGACGTCGAGCATCTTCGAGAAGGAGCCGAACACGGGCAGCAGGTCCGCGAGCAGGTAGCCGAACACGACGCACAGGCCGACCAGGATCACCGACATCTGCTTGACGTCGGTCCAGATCACCGCTGAGACGCCGCCGAGCATGGTGTAGGCGGTGGTCAGACCGCCGATGAGGAACACCGCGAGCTTGGTGTCGATTCCCAGGATCGCGCTCAGCGCCACCGACGGCGCGTAGATCACGGCGCCCAGCGCGAGGCAGCGAGAGCACAGGAAGATGGCGCTCGCCAGCGTCCGCGACCTCGGGCCGAACCGCTCCTCCAGCAGCTCGTACGGTGTCAGCACGCTGCGGCTGCGGTAGTAGGGGACCAGGAAGATGCACAAGAGCACCATCGCGAACGGCAGGCCGAAGTAGCTCTGCACGAACTCCATGCCGCCGTCGTGGCCCTGCCCCGTGGTCCCGATCACGGTGATGGCGCTTGCCTGCGTCGCCATGATCGAGAGCCCCGCGGCCCACCACGGGATGCGCCGACCCGCGGCGTAGTAGCCCTCGAGGTCGGTCGCGCCGCTGCGGCGGCGGGCGCCGTCCCAGACGACGTAGCCGAGGAACGCGAAGAACACCGCCCAGTCGACGAAGCCCATCTTCAGCTGCCCATGCGCACGTTGAA
>CAZTQF010000734.1:0-1965 GCA_964615255.1 uncultured candidatus Brocadiaceae bacterium
TTGCGCAGCACGGAGACGGTCTGGGTCAGGTTCGCCTCCTCGACGACGACGTCGTCCTCCCCGCGACCTTCGTCGAGCACATGGTCCAGAAGTTCGCCGAGGAGCCGGCGACGACCGCGGTCCTCTCCCCCAAGGTGGTCGAGCCGGAGATGCCCGACTGGTACCTGTCGAGCGAAGCGCTGCACCGCGAGCGCTACCTCGCGACGTTTCGCGGCTGTGGCTCGATGGCCCGCGCCGCCGCGCTGCGCGAAGCGCGCTGGTACGACATCCGCTTCTTCATCTTCGGCAACGAGCGCGACCTGACGACCCGACTCCTCAACCTCGGCTACCGCGTCAAGATGTTCCCGACGGTGGAGGTCTTCCACAAGGCGCCCTTCGGGATGCGCCACGGCAAGCGCAGCCTCTACTACCACGTGCGCAACTTCTGGCTCTACGCGTTCAAGTACCTGCCGTGGAGCCAGGTGCTGAGCTTCCCGTTCAAGTTCTTGGCCAAAGGCCTCGGCGGCAAGCAGCGCGCCGACGGCGGCGAGGTCGGCGACGCGGTCGGCACGATCGGCCTGTTCGACAACATCAAGGGCGTCAAGCGCGGCTACTGGATCTGCTTCAAGGCGACCGTCAACGCGCTCTGGAACCTGCCGTACTGCCTCAGGCACCGGCAGGTCTGCCGCCACCCGGACTTCGAGCCGCCGCTCAAGTGACCCCCGCTGCCCTTTTGGGTGCGGCGCTGTCCAGGCGTCGCTACCATCCCCCGGCCGAGCTTTGCTGACCGCGATCGTCGTCAACTGGAACGGGCAGGACTACTTGTCGGACTGCCTGGACGCCCTGCTGGCGCAGGAGCCTGCGCCCGCGGAGGTGATCGTCGTCGACAACCACTCGCAGGACGGCTCGCGCGAGCTCGTGGCCGAGCGCTACCCTGAGGTGCGCGTCGTCGACACGGGCGTCAACGCCGGGCCGTGCCACGCGCGCAACGTCGGCGCCGAGCACGCGCGCCACGAGCGCCTGCTGTTCCTGGACAACGACGTCGTGCTGCACGAGGGCGCGATCGCGGCGCTCTGCCGCTGCATGGACGAAGACGACGGCGTCGCGATGGTCCAGGCGCGCTCGGTCTGCGGCGACGACCCGGCCGTCGTGCACTACGACGGCGGCGACCTCCACTTCCTCGGGACGCTGGTCCTGCGCAACTGGTACCGGCCGCTCGTCGACGCGACCGCGCCGGACGGCCCGGTCGGCGCCGCCATCGCGCTGTGTTTCTTGACCAAGCGGACCGTCTACCGGGACGTAGGCGGCTTCGACGAGAACCTGTTCATCCTCTACGAGGACAACGAGTTCTCCTACAAGCTGCGCATGCGCGGCCACCGAATCCGGCTCTGCGCGGACGCGCTCTGCACGCACCGAGCGGGGACCGCCGGGCTGAGCGTGCGCGGCGAGGCGACGTATCCAGGCCGCCGGACCTACCTGCACAGCAAGAACCGCTGGTACGTGCTGTTCACCTGCATGCGGTGGCGGACGCTGCTGCTGACAGTCCCGGCGCAGCTCGTCTACGGCGTCGTCTACGCCGCCTTCGGCGTCGGCCGCGGTCACCTCGGCTCGTGGGTCCGCGGCAAGTGGGAGCTGCTGTGCCTGCTGCCCAAGGCGATCGCGGCGCGGGGCCCCGCCCAGCGTGGCCGCACGGTGCCGGACCGAGAGCTGCTGGTCGCCGCCCCGATGACGCTCAACCCAGGCCTCGCCGACAAGGGCGCGGGCGCTTGGCTGCGGCGCGCGATGGACCGGTTCTTCGGCGTCTACTGGCGGCTGGTCCGGGGCCTCTGTGGCTGAGCCGGGCTGCGACGTCCGCGCCCTGGTCCTCAACTACCGCGGCGCCGAGATGACGGCGCAGGTGGTCCGCGACCTGCTCGCGATGGACGACGTCCGCGTCTCGGTGGTGGTCATCGACAACGGCTCCGGGCCAGCCGAGGCCGCGGCGCT
>CAZTQF010000735.1:0-1964 GCA_964615255.1 uncultured candidatus Brocadiaceae bacterium
TACCAGGCACGCGGCCTCGCGAAGCTCGGTCATGACGTGCACGTGTTCGCGGGCGCGACCGAGAACGGCATCACGCACACCGAGCGCGACGGGCTCAAGATCACGCGCGTCAAGCGCGAGGGCTGGTTCCACGGCGCGCTCGAGAGCCTCCGCAAGCGTCGGGCGTGGTGGTCGGAGAACCGGCTCAAGACGGGCTTCGGCGCGTTCGAGGCGTTCGTGCACGAGCACGACAAGGCGCCGTTCGACTTCATCGAGGCGCCGGAGTGCGGCGCGGACTCGCTGCTGACGAGCACGCTGCTGCAGGTGCCGACGGCGATCAAGTTCCACTCGCCGGCGCGCCTGATCATGAACATCTACGACACGCCGCGCATCGACCGCGAGGTGTGCTCGTTCGTCGAGCAGCTCGGGATCAACCAGGCAGAGGTGCTGACGTCCTGCAGCGGCTTCCTCGCCGACGAGGTCGCCAGCAAGATGGGGGAGCGAGACCCGATCCACGTGATCCCCAACGGCATCGACGTGGAGATGTTCGACCGCGACGACGGCATCGACATCCACGAGCAGTTCGGCATCCCGCGCGACAAGAAGCTGATCTTCTTCGCCAACCGGATGGAGGAGCGCAAGGGCGTCCACATCCTCAAGGAGATGGTCGAGCGCACGCTCAAGGACTACCCCGACATCGCGTTCGTGTTCGGCGGCCGCGACCTGTTCGGGTGGATGGAGAAGCGGATCCTGCCGTGGGTGAAGGACAACGGCCTGCAGGACCGCTTCTTCTACCTCGGCCAGCTCGACCTGCCGACGGTGCGGGCGTGCCTCAAGGCGGCGCACATCTTCTTGATCCCGAGCCTCTGGGAGAACTGCCCCTACAGTTGCATCGAGGCGATGACCGCCGGGCGCGCGATCGTGTCGTCGGACTGCGGCGGCATGCCGGAGCTGATCCGCGACCGCGAGACCGGACTGCTGGCGAAGAACGGCGACCCCGACTCGTTCGTCGAGGTGCTCCAGGAGATGATCGAGGACGACGCGCTCGCCGAGCGCTGCGGTCGCAACGCGCGCGCCGAGGTCGAGGCGCGGTTGACCGACGTCACGATCGCGCAGCGGAGCGTCGAGGTCTACCAGAGCTTCCTCGACGGTGAACCGGCGGCGGCCGAGAGCCAGGCCGACCGGCTCGCGCGCATCGCTGCGAAGGCCGCTTCTGACGGCGAGGACGTCGAGGCGCTGCGCGCCAAGGTCGCGCGGCTGAACGCCGAGCTCGAGACCAGCAAGCGCCGCGAGGCGGAGCTGAAGGCCGGCGGGGCCTATCGCCTCGGCAAGGGCCTGATGAACGTCGTGACGCTCGGGGCCGCCGGGCGCAAGCGCTAGCGCGCGCGTCGCGCGTCCAGGGCCGCGCGCAATTGCGCGACGTTGGTGACGAACGTCTCCAGCGGCGGCGAGGTCTTGGTCAGCGTCATCCAGGTCGGCGCCACGACGGGCAGCCCGAGGAACTCGAACAGCGCCGCTGCGCGCGTGGGGTCGTTGGGGGCGATGTCCTGCTCGTAGCGGACCTCGTGGACCCGGTGCGTCTCGCGGAGCCGGAGCAGCTCGCGCTCGACCTCCTCGCAGGTCTGCAGGTAGCGCTCGAACTTGGCCACGTCGAGCGGCAGCGGCCCAGGCTCCGAGGCCGGGTCGTGCGCCGTCGGCGGAGCGTCCGCGCGCGTGTGCCAGACGCCGGTTCGGCTGGCGCGCTCCAGCGACGCGAACTGGGCCAGCAGGTCGGCGCGCCGCACGTGGACGATCCGGGCCTCGGGGAAGTTGGCGACGAGGCAGTCGACCAGCGCCGCCGCGTCGCGCCGTGACTGGGTCACGACCTTCATTCCGTGCGCCTGCGGCGCGCCTGGACTGTCCTCGTGCAGGGCCAGCAGGTCGAACAGCGCTTCATACTTCGCGGCCGTGTCCTGGTGGTTCTTGCCGCCGACGGTGAACGTCGA
>CAZTQF010000736.1:0-1963 GCA_964615255.1 uncultured candidatus Brocadiaceae bacterium
GGTGGCTGGGCGTCCCGGTCAGGTCCGGCCGCGCGCCGTCGAGGACCAGCGCCGCGAGGTTGGCGCCCTCGGGGTCGACCCACACCCGACCCGCGCGCAGCACGGTTCCGTCGGGCAGCAGCACCTTGAGCTGCTCGTCGACGATCTCCGGATCTCCCCACCAGAAGTCGTGCTCGGTGTAGGCCCCGTCGACGAGCGCCCGCGCCGTGACGACGACCGCGCGGCCGGCCCGGTCGACGAACAGCACCCCGGTCCCGTGGCGGAGCAGCTCGTCGTCCGAGCTGAGCGTGTCCCGCTCGGTCGCGGCGTAGGTGATGCGCACCAGGACGACCTCGTCGGCAGGCGCAGGCGAGGCCTCGGGCGCGGTCGCGGTCGCTGCCGCCACGGCCGCGGCAGGGACTGCCGCGACGTCTAGGTCCGGCCGCTCGGCTTCGGCCGCGGCGCGGAAGCCGTCCTGCACGAAGACGCCCTGTCCCGGCTCGCCGATGTAGCTGACGTACGGCGTCAACAAGGCGCTCACGTCGGAGATCGTGAAGCCGCTGAGCAGCGCGCCGCTCACGTGCGGCCGCGCGACCCAGAAGCGGCTGCGGTCCGTGACGGTCTGACGGTGGCGGCGCTCGATCCTCAGCGCGACCTCGACGTGCGTCCCCGACGGCGCCAGCGCGACGCTGCGCACCTCGCCGGTCTGCATGCCGCGGTAGATGACGGCGCTGCCGGCCTTGAGCCCGTGGTTCTCGGGCACGAGCAACGTCATCAGCAGGTCCCCGTGCTGGACGTCGCCGAGCGCTTCAGGGTCGGAGCCAGCAGGGGGCCGCTCGCTGCCCGTCAGCAGACTCCCGGGCGCGAGCGCCGAGCCTCTCTCGGCGGGTGTGAAGAAGGCGACGTAGGGGTCTCGCACCAGCGTGTCGAGACCGCTCGCGCCGGCGGTCAGCCCACGGAAGCGCGGTCGCACGATCCAGAAGCTGCTGTTGACGCGTGCGTGCCCCGCGCCTGACGGGTCGAGCCGGAGCTGGGCGACCGCCTTGCTGCCGTCCGCCGAGATGGCGACCGATCGAACCGACCCGACCGTGACGCCGCGATAGCGAACGTCCGTGCCTGCTCTCAGCCCCTGTGCGTCCCGCCATTCGAGCGTCAGCGGCAAGCCCGGCCGCTCGTCGGCGTGGCGGAGGAGGCGCACGATCCAGAGCGCGCCGAGCGCGGCCGCGATCAGCGTGCAGAGGCCGATGAGGTAGCGGAGGCGGTGCATCGGTGCAGAGATGTGGCCGACCGCTGGGACGATCCGTCGCGCGAACGAGAATCGTCAGTCGGTCGCGAACAGCCGGCTGGGGTCGCGGAAGGACTTGAACTCGAGCGTGTTGCCCGCGGGGTCTCGGAAGAACATGGTCGCCTGCTCCCCAGGGAGGCCCGCGAACCGAACCTTGGGCGAGATCACGAAGCCGACGCCGTCGGAGCGGAGCCGGTCGGCCAGCGCGTGCCAGTCCTCCCACGCGAGCACGACGCCGAAGTGGGGCACGGGGACGTGGTCCCCGTCGACCGGGTTGGTGTTGCCAGGAGGCAGTTCGCTGCGATCGACGAGGTGCGCCACCACCTGATGGCCGAACAGGTCGAAGTCGATCCAGCGCTCGCTCGAGCGACCCACGCCGCAGCCGAGCACGTCGACGTAGAACGACCGGGCGGCGGCGAGGTCGTCGACCGGGAACGCGAGGTGGAACGGGCGCAGCGCTGCGGAGGTCACGCGTCCTCGGGATCAGACGTCGATGTTGGTGGCCTCGAGCGCGTGCTTCTCGATGAAGTTCCGCCGCGGCTCGACCTCGGGCCCCATCAGCACGGTGAAGATCTTGTCGGCCTCGACCATGTCGCTGACCGCGACGCGGCGCAGCGTGCGGCGCTCGGGGTCCATCGTCGACTCCCACAGCTGCTCCGGGTTCATCTCGCCCAGACCCTTGTAGCGCTGGATGTCGAC
>CAZTQF010000737.1:0-1962 GCA_964615255.1 uncultured candidatus Brocadiaceae bacterium
GGACTTCGGCAGCAAGCGGCCCGACAAGTACCCGTGGTCGCCGGTCGTAACCGGGGAGCACCCTGAGCTCTTCGAGGCCGCGCTCCGACGCGCGCGCGCGTTCCGCTCGCCGGTCCCGTGCGACGACCCGCTGGTGCTGGTGGCCTCGCTCAACGAGTGGAGCGAGGGCCACTACCTCGAGCCCGACGAGCGGTTCGGCTACGGCTGGCTCGAGGCGGTCCGCGCCGCGACGCGCGGCGGGACCGGCAGTGCCTGAAAGATGGTCTCGTGGCCGCGGTGTCCTATCTTCTCGACATGCTCGAAACAGGCACGCCTGCGCCGGACTTCTCGGTGCTCGACGACGAGGGCAACACCCGCACGCTCGGCGACTTCGCCGGCAAGACGCTGGTGCTGTGGTTCTACCCCAAGGCCGACACCCCCGGTTGAACGATCGAAGGCAAGGGCTTCCGTGATCTGAAGCCCGAGTTCGACAGCTTGGATGCCGTGATCTGCGGCGTCTCGTTCGACTCCGTCGCAGAGAACCGCGCGTTCCGGGAGAAGTTCGACTTCCCGTTCGCGCTGCTCTGCGACACCGACAAACAGCTCGGCCTCGCCTGCGGCGCCGCCGCCGACCCAGGCGCCGGCTACCCCAAGCGGATCACGGTGGTGATCGGGCCCGACGGCGCCGTGCGCGCGGTCTACCGCGAGGTCAAGCCGGCGACGCACCCCCGCGAAGTGCTCGACGCGCTCTAGCGATCGGGTCGGTCCGGCCCCCACGGGTTGGTCGAGCGGCGGCTGCCGCCGTGCCGCACGGCGCGTTCGCCGTGCCGGTCGCGGATGGCGTCCATCGCCTGCAGCAGCTTGCTGCGCTGCTCGCCATGCGCCGCAGCCAGGGCGTCCGCCTCAGGCTCGAACAGCGAGCGCTGCGCGGGCGCCGGCGCGGCCGCGGCGCTCTCCAGCTCCGCGCCGGTCACGCCGAGCAGCCGCACCGGCCTCGCCCCGTCCCACGCGCTGTCCAGCAGCGCGCCCGCGACCCGGTAGAGCTCGAGGTCGTCGTCGGTCGCCGCGACCTTGCGCTGCCGCTGGCAGGTCTCGAAGGGAGGATGTCGCAGCTTCAACCGCACCACCTTGACGCGCTGGCCGGCGCGACGGAGGCGACGACCGACCATCTCGCTGAGCTGCAGCAGCACCTCCAGGACCTCGTCCCGGCCGACGAGGTCCTCTGAGAACGTCATCTCGTGGCCGATCGACTTGGCGGCGCGGTCCGTCACCACCGGACGCTCGTCGAGCCCGTTGGCCAACGCGTAGAGGTGCGCGCCCAGCTTCTCGCCGAAGCCGTCGACCAGCTGCGCCTCGGTGCGCGTCTGCACGTCGCGGATCGAGCGCAGCCCGGCGCGCCCGAGCGTCGCGCGCGTCGCCGGCCCCACGCCCCAGAGCCGCGACAATGGCAGGTCGGCGAGGAACGCCCGCTCTTCGCCGGCCGCTACCACCACCAAGCCGTCCGGCTTGTCGAGGTCGCTCGCGACCTTGGCGACGTACTTGGACGTGGCGACGCCGACCGAGACCCGCAGCCGGGTCCGCGCGTAGACCTCGGCCTTGATCCGCTCGGCGATCGCGCGGCCGTCGCCGAACAGCGCGCGGCTGCCGGTTACGTCCAGGAACGCCTCGTCGAGCGACAGCGGCTCGATCTCGTCGGTGAACTGCGCGAAGACCTCGTGGATCTGGGCCGAGACGTCCGCGTAGTGCGACATCCGCGGCGGCACGAACACGCCGTCGGGGCAGAGCTGCCGCGCCCGCCTCCCCGGCATCGCCGAGTGCACGCCGAAGCGCCTCGCCTCGTAGCTGGCCGTGCTGACGACCTGCCGCGGCCCGTGCCCGCCGATGATGACCGGCCGACCACGGAGCTCGGGCCGGTCGCGCTGCTCGACGGCCGCGTAGAACGCGTCCATGTCGGCGTGGAGAATGGTGCGGGGTCCGACCGAC
>CAZTQF010000738.1:0-1957 GCA_964615255.1 uncultured candidatus Brocadiaceae bacterium
GATCGTCATCACGCCGGTCGAGCCCTGGTGGTGCTCGGTGACGCCGAGGCCGTAGTAGATCGCGCCGTTGGGAGCAGCCGCGAACAGACGCGCCGCACCCCGGATCTGCTCGGGCGGCACGCCGGTGTGCTCCTCGAGCGCCTCGGGCGAGTTGCGCTCGTCGCCGACGAACGCCTTCCACTTCTCGAAGGCCTCGGCCTCGCAGCGCTCGGCGATGTAGTCGGTGGCCTCGAGGCCCTCGGTCACGATCACGTGCGCCAGCGCGTTCATCACCGCGACGTTGGCGCCCGGGCGCAGCTGCAGGTGGTAGTCCGCCTCGACGTGCGGGGTGCGCACCAGGTCGATGCGGCGCGGGTCGATCACGATCAGGCCCGCGCCCTCGCGCAGGCGCTGCTTCATGCGCGACGCGAACACCGGGTGGCCGTCGGTCGGGTTGGCCCCGATCACGATCACGCAGTCGGTGTGCTCGACGCTGTCGAAGTCCTGCGTGCCGGCCGACTCGCCGAGCGTGGACTTGAGGCCGTAGCCGGTCGGCGAGTGGCAGACCCGCGCGCAGGTGTCGACGTTGTTGTTGCCGAAGCCGGCGCGCACCAGCTTCTGCACCAGGAAGGTCTCCTCGTTGGTGCAGCGCGAGCTGGTGATGCCGCCGACCGAGCCCTTGCCGTACTTGGCCTGGATCCGCTGGATCTCGCCGGCGGCGTAGGCGAACGCCTCCTCCCAGCTGACCTCCTGCCACGGGTCCTGGATCGACTTGCGGATCATCGGCTGCTGGATGCGGTCGGGGTGCGTCGCGTAGCCCCACGCAAAGCGCCCCTTGACGCAGCTGTGGCCGTGGTTGGCCTTGCCGTCCTTGTGCGGCACCATGCGCACGACCTCGTTGCCCTGCATCTCGGCGCGGAACGAGCAGCCGACGCCGCAGTAGGCGCACGTGGTGGTCACCGCGTGGTCGGGCTGGCCCGCGTCCGCGATCGACTTCTCCATCAGCGTCGACGTCGGGCACGCCTGCACGCAGGCGCCGCAGGACACGCACTCGGAGTTCATGAAGTCCGTCGGCCCGGACGCGATCTTCGACTCGAAGCCGCGGCCCTCGACGGTCAGCGCCAGGGTGCCCTGGATCTCGTCGCAGGCGCGCACGCAGCGCGAGCAGACGATGCACTTGGTCGGGTCGAACGTGAAGTACGGGTTCGACTCGTCCTTGTCCTGGGTCAGGTGGTTGTCGCCCTCGTAGCCGTAGCGCACGTCGCGCAGGCCGACCGCGCCCGCCATGTCCTGCAGCTCGCAGTTGCCGTTGGCCGGACACGTCAGGCAGTCCAGCGGGTGGTCGCTGATGTACAGCTCCATCACGCCACGGCGCAGGTCCGCGAGCTTCTTGCTCTGCGTGGTGACCTGCATGCCGTCCTCGCACGGCGTCGTGCACGACGCGGGCGTGCCGCGGCGGCCGTCGATCTCGACGAGGCACAGCCGGCAGCTGCCGAACGACTCGAGCGAGTCGGTGGCGCAGAGCTTGGGCACGTGGACGCCGGCCTCGGTGGCGGCGCGCATCACCGACGTGCCCTCGGGCACGCAGACGGGCTTGCCGTCGACGTGCACGGTGACGGTGTTCTCGGACTGCCGCTTGGGCGTGCCGTAGTCGACGACCTTGTTCGAATACATCAGCTCAGACCTTCGCGAAGTCCTCGGGGAAGTGGTCCAGTGCACTCAGCACCGGCAGCGGCGTCAACCCGCCCATCGCGCACAGCGACGCGCTGGTCATCGTGTCACACAGGTCGCGCAGCAGCGCCTCCTGCTTCTTGCGGTCTTGGCCAGAGACCAGGCGGTCGATGACCTCGGCGCCGGCAAGATCGTGGTTATTGAGATCGAGGAAGTTGCCCTCCTCGCGGCCGTTGATCTCAGCCAGCGTCCGTTGGGCCTGGTCGAGGGTTTTTGCATAGTCCTTGATGCCGACGATGTAATCCGA
>CAZTQF010000739.1:0-1952 GCA_964615255.1 uncultured candidatus Brocadiaceae bacterium
CGCCCGGCCGCGAGCTGCCCGACCCGGACAGCGACGGCGCCGCCGAGGCCGCGCCCGCGGCAGAGGCAGCATCAGACGCCGGCGCGAGCCAGAGCGTCGCTGAGGATCCGGGCGCTGCCACCGGCGGCTGAGCCCGCGCGCCGCGACCGCCATGGTCTCCTTGTCCAACAACGGCTTCCGCACGATCCGGCTCGGGATCAAGAGCCTGCTGCTGCACAAGCTGCGCTCGTTCCTGACCATCCTCGGGCTCTTGTTCGGCGTCGCGTCGGTGATCTCGATGCTCGCCGTCGGCGAGGGCGCCAACTACGAGGCGCTGGAGCAGATCAAGGCGCTCGGCCCGACCAACGTGATGGTGCGCAGCCAGCGCCCGCCCGAGACCCGCTCGATGAAGGAGGGCAGCCGCTGGCAGTGGTTCGAGTACGGGCTGCGCTACGTCGACGCCGAGCGCATCCGCGCGCTGTTCCCGCGCGCCGAGCACGTCGTCTCGGTGCGCGAGACGCCGTTCAGCCTGCGCAACGGCCAGCACTGGGCGAGCAGCATCGTGGTCGGCACCGAGCCCGCGTGGCTCGACGTCGTCAACGTCCGGATCGCCGAGGGCCGCTGGCTCGGCGACGTCGACCTCGACCACCGCGAGAACGTCGTGGTGCTCGGCAGCCAGGCGGCCCAGGTGCTGTTCCCCTTGGAGAAGCCGCTCGGCCGCGTCATCCAGGCGGGCCCTACGCGCTTCACGATCATCGGCGTGCTCGAGGACGTCGGCCGCGAGGCGAGCCCGGGCGGCATGCCGCTCGACATGTGCTGCTTCGTGCCGATCACGACATCACGGCAGCGCTTCGGCGACACCGTGCGCAAGCGCAGCGTCGGCAGCGAGGAGCGCACCAAGGTCGAGCTGCACGAGATCAAGGTCAAGATGCGCACCACCGACGAGGTCGTGCCCGCAGCGCAACTCTTGTCGTCGGTGCTGGAGCTCGGCGACCGCGTGCAGGACGACGTCAAGCTGATCGTGCCGCTCGAGACGCTGCGCCAGCACGAGGCGACCGCGCAGATCTTCAACATCGTGCTCGGCTCGATCGCGATCATCTCGCTGCTGGTCGGCGGCATCGGGATCATGAACGTCATGCTCGCGACGGTGACCGAGCGCACCCGCGAGATCGGCATCCGCCGCGCGCTCGGCGCGAGGCGCAAGAGCATCGTCTGGCAGTTCTTGATCGAGACCGTCGTGCTCAGCTCGATCGGCGGCCTGCTCGGCGTGCTGTTCGGCGTCGGCATCCCGGCGCTGATCACGCTGCTCAGCGGCAACCTGACGATCGTGCTGGCGCACCACGTCGCGCTCGCCGCCGGCATCTCGATCGCGGTCGGCCTGCTGTTCGGCCTCTATCCGGCCTGGCGCGCGGCCAAGATGGACCCGGTCGAAGCGCTCCGGCACGAGTAGCGCCGCGACCTGCCGAGAGTCCGTGGCGCGGCTACACTGACTCGCGATGCGCACCCCCCTCGTCGGACTCGTCACCGCGGCCGTAGCCGCCACCTGCACGGCGCAGGCGCCAACGCTCGACGACGCGCGCTTCGCCGCGCTGCAGCGACAACTGACGCCGGATCCGCGCGAGACGTGGCGCACGATCCCCTGGCGGATCAGCCTGCTCGACGCCCAGGCCGAGGCAGCGGCCGAGCAGAAGCCGCTGTTCGTCTGGGCCATGGACGGCCACCCGCTCGGCTGCACTTGAAACAACGGCGTGATCGACCGTGTGTCGACGTTCGCGAGCGAGGAGATGGCCGCGCTGCTGCGCGAGCGCTTCGTGCCGGTCGCCATCGACCAGGCCTACCAGCGGCGGCAGCAGGACGCCGAGGGTGAGTTCTACCGCGAGTTCGCCGGCCAGGGTCCGCGCAAGGACTTCGAGAAAACCACGCAGGGATTCTACGTCGCGACCGCAGGCGGCGAGCTGCTGCTCTACAACAAC
>CAZTQF010000740.1:0-1950 GCA_964615255.1 uncultured candidatus Brocadiaceae bacterium
AAGGCGCCGGCCAGCACGACCGCACGAACCAGCACACGCCGTCGACGTTGGGCTCGTAGTCCATCACGCCCGTGAAGACCGCGGTGTGCGGGTCGCGCCGGTCGTCGCCGCCGCTGCAGAAGTGGTCGACGTCGACGCCGTTGGGCAGCACGTCGGGGGTCACGCCGGGGATCCGAGCCTCGAACAGCTCCTTCTCGACCTCGCTCACGACGAGCGAGCGGTCGAACTCGCGCGCCACGCGATCCTCGAACGCGAGCAGCCGCTTGGCCTCGCGCCCGTAGATCCAGCGCAGCGCGAACTTCCCGAACCGACCACGAACTCCGACGTCCGCGTACTGGCGCCACTTGTCCGAGTCGAGCTCGGCAAAGTGCATCACCTTGGCGCCCGCCGCGCGCCCCAGCGCGTACTGCGCCATCGACGACGAGTAGCAGAAGATCAGCTCTGGCCGGACCTCGCACCAGCGGTCGACTGCGGCGCGCAGCGCGCCGTGGCGGAAGAACGGCACCGTCAGCGCCTCGCGCGTCAGCAGCCCGGTCATGCTGGTCAGCTTGCGGGTCGGCCGCGACAGACGCGGCGCGACAACCTCCGCGCAGCGATTGTCGAGGAACTCGACAGCCGCGGCGTCGCGGTCCTCTTCCTGGAAGCACCCGACCCGGACGTCTGCGCCGCGCTCGAGCATGTGCTGGAGCAGGTGCCAGGTCGTGATCCGGTCGCCTCGGTCCGGCGGCCACGGGACCCGCTGGCACAGGAACACGACGCGGGGCTTGTCCGGGGAGTCGCTCAAAGATCCGGCGTCAAGGTCTCGCTGGCTGCGTCCCGATACAAGCCCCTGAGCGTAAACCGCATGACCGCCGCGCCCCCCTCGCCCAACCTCCTGCAGCTGGTGCACAGCACGGTCGAACTCCCGACCATGCCCGAGGTGCTCGTCAAGCTCAACGAGGTCATGGCCCGGCCCGGCGTCTCGGTCGCGCAGGTCGCCGACGTCGTCGCGGCGGACCCCGCCGTCGCGGCCAACATGCTGCGGATCGTCAACTCGGCCTACTACGCGCTCCAGACCCGCGTTTCGTCGGTCAGCCTCGCCGTCTCGATGATGGGCTTCGACACGACCAAGAAGGTCGCGCTGAAGGCGGCCGTATTCTCTGCGTTCGCCCATCGCCGCGACGGAGCCCCGCGCTTCGACCCGACCATGTTCTGGCGCCACGCCATCTACACGGGCGTGGCTGCGCGCGCGCTGGCGCAGGCGTCGCCGGTGTTCTCCGACATGCACCCCGAGGACGGCTACATCGCCGGCCTGTTGCACGACATCGGCAAGATCATCCTGATGGACAAGGCCGGCGACGCCTACGCCGCGATGCTGGAGGCGGCCGCCGAGCGAGGCTGCCCGGAGTCGGCGGCGGAGCTCGAGGAGTTCGGGTTCACGCACGCCGACGTGGGTTCGGTGCTGGCCATCAAGTGGTCGTTGCCCGAGGATCTGGCCATCGCCATCCGCTCCCATCACGCGCCGGCCCGTGACCCCGTGCACCGGTCCCTGAGCTCGCTGGTCCACGCCGCCGACTGGCTGGCGTGGCGGGCGCAGGTGCCGTCCACCTTGGACACCCCGCAGGCACCGTTCGACGAAGACGTCTACGAGCACCTCGGACTGTCACCCCAGCAGGTCGAAGAGCTCACGCCGCAGATCGCGGCGGACTTCGCGGCCTCGGAGATGCCTTGGTGACCTCCGGGTAGCCACCGGACCCTCATGCAATTCCGTCGCTGGGTCGTCTTCACCTTCTTGATCCACGCGCTCGTCGTCGTGGTCGACAAGGGCGGTGGGCTGATCCTGTACCTGCTCACCGCCAACCAGGCGGCCGAGCACGGCAAGTCCGGTATCGCCGCGTCGCTGCCGTTCATCCTCGGCGCGATCGCGAACCTCGGCCTGGCGACGGCGCTGGTGTTCTTCGTGCGGCGCAA
>CAZTQF010000741.1:0-1949 GCA_964615255.1 uncultured candidatus Brocadiaceae bacterium
CGTGCCGCTGCGGGAGGAAGACCTGGAGAAGCTGTTCCCGGTCTCGCAGAAGGCCAAGGACGTCGTCGACGCGCTGCTGCGCCGCTGCGACGTGGACGGCGTCACGTTGGTTCGTGAGGCGCCGGTGACCGAGGTCACGAGCGACGGGTCGAGGTTCTCGGTCTGCACCCCGAAGGGGCGCTTCGTCGCCGAGCGCCTGGTGCTCGCCACCGGCGGGCTCAGCTACCCGAAGACCGGCGCGACCGGCGACGGCTACGCGTGGTGCCGATCGTTCGGCCACACGATCACCGAGACCTTCCCGGCGCTCGCCCCGCTGCGGGTCGAGGAGGCGTGGGTGCGTGCGCTGCAGGGCGTGGTGCTGCGGGACGTCGACATCGGCTGCGTCGGCGCAGACGGCAAGGAGACGCTGCGTCGCCGGCGGCCGATCCTGTTCACGCACAAGGGCCTCAGCGGCCCGGCCCCGATGGACCTCGCCGGCGACGTCGAGGAGCAGCGCGGCGCGGCCTCGGCGCGCTTCGACTTCCTGCCCGCTGCGCGCCGCGACGAGCTCGAGCAGGAGTGGCTGGCCACGGCCAAGGCGCACGGCGCGAGGCGGGTCGAGGCGCTGCTGCCGCGCGCGCTGCCGGAGCGCGTGCGCCAGGCGCTGGTCGCGCAGAGCGGCGCTGCGCCCGAGACCACGCTGGCGGGGCTGTCCAAGGACGCGCGCCGCAAGCTGCTCGCCGCGGTCAAGGACCTGCGCGTCGCGGTCCGGGAGAGCCTCGGCTACGGCGCCGCCGAGGTGACGCGCGGCGGCGTCGCGCTCGACGAGGTCGACGCGCGCACCATGGAGTCCAAGCTGCAGCCGGGGTTGTTCCTCTGCGGCGAGCTGCTCGACGTCGACGGGCCGATCGGCGGCTTCAACTTCCAGGCGGCGTTCGCGACCGGGCGATTGGCGGGGCTCCATGCGTAGCGCCGCAGCCATGCCGAGGGTGCGCCCGTGATCGGCGACACGATCGTCGCGCTCGCCACCGCGGCCGGACCCGCCGCGCGCGCGGCCCTGCGGATCTCGGGCGCGCGGGCCTTCGAGGTCGCAGCCGGGGTGTTCCAGCCCGGGCTGGCGCGCGAGCGCGCGCAGGTCGAGGGGCGGGTGACGGTTCGGGGGCATGCGTTCGAGGCGTGTGCGCTGACCATGGTCGCGCCGCGTTCGTTCACGGGTGAGGACGTGGTCGAGCTGCACGTGCCTGGCTCCCCGCTGCTCGCGCGGCTGCTGCAGGAGCGGCTGCTCGAGCTCGGCGCGGCCGCCGGGCTGCGGGAGGCGCTCCCCGGCGAGTTCACGGCCCGGGCCTGCCAGAACGGCCGGCTGGACCTCGCCCAGGCCGAAGGCCTGCTGCTCCTGCTCCACGCGCAGGATCGGCGCGAGGCGCAGGCGGCGATCCAGTGGCTCAACGGGGGGCTCGCTGCAGCTGCTCGCGAAGTGCGCGAGCAGCTGCAGGACCTGCTCGCCCTGCTCGAGGTGGGCTTCGACTTCGACGAGATGGACACCGGCGCCGTCGCGGCGGAGCAGTGGCGCGAGCCGCTGCGGCCGGTCTTGGCCAAGCTGGACGAGCTGCTCGGCCAGCTGCCGGTGCAGGCGCCGGGCGGCGAGCTGCTGCTCGTCGGTCGCGCCAACGCCGGCAAGTCGACGCTGGTCAACGCGCTCGCGGGTGCGCCGCGCGCGCTCGTTGCAGGTGTCGCTGGGACGACGCGGGACCTGCTGCGCGTCGAGGTCGCTGCGGGCGTCCACCTGTGGGACTCCCCGGGGGACCTCGACGATCCCTCGGCCGCGGATCGGGCCGCGCTGGAGCTCCGGGACCGGCTCGCGGGCCGAGCTGCGGGCCTCTTCGTCGTGGTCGACGCGACCGACCCGCGGATCTCGGAGATGGCGACCCGGTCGCCCTTGCCGTGGTTCGGCCTGGTGTGGACCAAGTGTG
>CAZTQF010000742.1:0-1947 GCA_964615255.1 uncultured candidatus Brocadiaceae bacterium
GTACGCGTTCGCGCTGGCGCAGCGACTCGGTTGCGGGGTCACCAGCTCCAGCAAGTACACGATCCAGCGCGCGACCGACGGTTTCTTCGAGGAGATCGTGCGCGAGGTGGCGCAGCAGCACAAAGGCGTCGGGCACGACAGCGAGCTGTTCGACGCGCTCCTCTACAAGCTGCTGAAGAGCCCGGAGTCCTACCGCGTGGTGGTCACGCCCAACGAGTACGGCGATTTTCTCTCGGACATGGCCTGCGGCATGGTCGGCAGCATCGGCCTCGGCGCCAGCGCGAACTACGCCTTCGACGAGCAGGGTGCTGTAACCCTCGCGATGTTCGACCCCGCCGGCGGCACCGCGCCGGACATCGCCGGCAAGGGCGTCTGCAACCCGTCGGCCGCGCTGCTCGCGTTCGCGATGCTGCTAACCCACCGCGGCTGCCGCGGCCTCGGCAGCATGCTCGACGAGGCGGTGCGCGGCGCGATCGCGGCGGGCGAGGCGACCGCCGACCTCGGCGGGACCCTGGACACCGCGGCGTTCACCGCAGCGGTGTGCGCGCGCCTGCGCTCCTAGGCGCTCTGGTCCTCGGCGCCCTCGTTCGCGGCGAGCGCGAGCCGCTCCTCCAGCCAGGCCCGCGCGCGCAGCAGGTCGTCGGGCTCCTCCCGCGTGTCCACCCACAGCCAGCGGTCGAGCCAACCGCGCGCGCGCAGCCAGTCCAGCTCGGCGCCGGTCGGGCTGTCGTCGAGCCAGACGAACGGCTCGTCGTCGTGCTCTTGGGGCAGCGCCTCGGTCTTGAACGTCTCGAACCGCGTCGCCTTGATCTTGGCGGCGAGGCCGAGCACGCGCTCCCGCTCGCTCTGCGGTGTGTGCGTAACGAGGTGCTGGAGGGCCGGCGCAGACCGCCCTCGGCAGTGGGTCGTGAGCCAATAGACGCTGCAGTGCCGCAGCGCGAACTCGAGGAACTCGCACGCGTGCGCCGCCAGCGCGGCCCGCGAACTCCGGTTCGGATCGACGCCGAGCAGGACGCCGTCGATGTCGAGAAACAGCTTCACGACGCAACTGTAGAGGCCATGGCGCTCGCGCGAATGTGCTTCTCGGTTCTTCGCGCGGGGATCATCGGCGCGGCCGGAACAGGCGATCCGCGAGCGGACTGCCGGCGAACCGGTCCGCGACCTGCTGCGCCAGCTGCATCGCATCGGTGACGGGCATCAGCACGGCACCGTCAGGCACCGGCAGCCAGACCGCCTGGTCGCCGTGAGCGCGGACCAGCTGCTCGAACTCCGCCACCGAAGTCGCGCCGGCCAGCTGCTCGAGGAGCGTCAGATCCACGAGCGCGGCGCCGGCCCGGACATGCTGCCGACCGCGGCCGAGCAGGTCGTCGGTGCTGACCGCGAAGAGGTCTGCGAGGGCGACGAGGTCCGCCCCGGTCGGAAACCGCGAGCCGCTCTCCCAGCGCGACACCGCCGACTCGTGGCACTTCAACCTGCGCGCGACCTGCTCCTGGGTCCACCCGCGCCGCGCGCGCAGCTCCCGAAGCCTGGCGGCGAAGTGCGCGCACAGCTCCTGCTGCGCGCTCGAGGAAGTTGGCTCGGATGGTCCCGGGGACACGGCGGCGTTGTACATGACGGAATGGCACGGAATCGCCGAATCGGGCAACCGCCTGCTCCAGCGTGTCTCGCGCAGCCAAGGGAGGCCTCCTCTCATCATGCCGTATTGAATTGAAACTTGACAGTTCGTCACATCATAGTTCTTATCGGCAAGCCACACCTCTCGCCAACCCATCTCCCGAGACCATGCCCCTCGAACCCCACAGCCTGCTGCCTGTCGCCTACCGGGCCGCGCTCCAAGTCGTCCGCAGCCCCGTCCTGGCCGAGGAAGCCTCCGAGCGCGCGATCCATCAACTCACCGTCGCATGCCTGGAGGGATCGCCGCCGGACTCGCCCAAGGCGTGGATCCGG
>CAZTQF010000743.1:0-1943 GCA_964615255.1 uncultured candidatus Brocadiaceae bacterium
TGCAAGTGCCGGGCAGCGCCTCGATATCGGCGGCGGTCGGCGGGTGCGTCGCGGCAGGTCTGGGGCTGGGCCTGATCATCCAGGTCGTCGCGATGTGCCTCGTGGCGCGCGCCCGCTTCGGGGCGTGGCGGCACGTGCGCATCGGCGCGCTCGCGCTGCTCTCGGCGTGGGGCGTGAGCCTCGCGTGGATGCCGACGGTCGATCAGCTCCGCGCGGAGCTGCTGCTCGCTGGCGCCGCGAGCCTGTTCGGCTTGGGGATCCTGTTCTTGGGCGCGGACCGCTGGCGCGCCTCGCGAACCGCAGAGCTGCTCTGTCTGCAGCTAGGTGTCACGGCGGTCGGACTGGAGCTCGCGCTCGCAGTGTGGGCTGTGTGGGCGCCGTCGCCGCTCTGGATGGTGGAGACGCCGGACGTTCGACGCCGGCTGGCGGCGCTCGCGCGGCCCGCGAGCGAGCCCCACATGGGGTTCCTGACCAACTCGCTCGGGCACTACGACGTCGAGTTCGTGCCGCGCGCCGAGCGGGACAAGCGCACGATCGCGATGATCGGCGACTCGTTCAGCGCCAGCTTCGTCCCGCACCGCTACCACTTCACGACCGTCGCCGAGCGAGCGCTCGGAGACACCGAGATCTACAACTTCGGCATCCCGGGCATCGGGCCGCCGGAGTACCTGCACCTCCTGCAGCAGCAGGCGATGCCGCTGGAGCCGGACGCCGTCGTCATCAGCGTGTTCTGCGGCAACGACCTCGCGATCCGGCCCCCTCGCGCGGCGAACGCGCTCTGGTCGTGGTTTGACCGTGCGCAGGTTCGCCTCTGCACGATCCCGACGCGCCTCGCGATGCTCTGGAGCGCCGACGCTACCTCGCCTGCGATTCCCCATGCGCGCGCGACGGGCGGTCTGCTGGTGACCGAGGCCGAGCAGGTCGATGCCTACCCCTGGCTCTTCGATCACACCCTCGAGCCGGGCACGTTCTCTCAGGAGGCCTACTTCTCGCTCGTCCGCGAACGCCTGAGCTACGCGTGCCAGGCCGAACAGCCGCCGGTCGGTGTCCTGCTCGACTACATCGATCAGATGCGGGCGGCTGCCGGCGAGGTCCCGTTCGGCGTCGTCCTGGTGCCGGCGGAGTTCCAGGTCGAGCAGCGCCTGTGGCACGCGGCCACGCGTTCCGTCGACCAGCCGTCGCTCGATCACAACGAGCCGCAGGAGAGCCTCCGAGCGTCGCTCTCGCAGCGCGGCGTCCGCTACCTGGACCTGCTGCCGGCGCTGCGCGCGGTAGCAGCGCAGCCGGACGGGGATCGGCACTGCTACCTGCTGCGCGACACGCACTTCAACGTGCGCGGCAACGAGGTCGCCGGGCGTGCGATCGCGGACTGGATCGCATGCTGGTCCGACGCGCCGGGCGCGCGCTAGCGCTGGTAGGGGTTCGGCGGCATCAACTCGGCCGGCAGCGCAGCGCGCCTGCCGGCCTGCTCGGGCGCGTAGTGCTCTGCCAGGTAGTCGACGATCCGGTCCTCGATCCCCTCGTCGAGGGTCGCCATGCCGTGGTCGCGCTGCATCCAGCGGATCAGCGCGCGCCAGGTGTCGCGGCTCGCGCGCTGCTGCAGGAACTGCCTGGGGCCGTGGCACGCGATGCAGTGCTGCACGACCAGCTCGCTGCCGGGAGCGTCGACGAGGTCGCCGAAGTGGCGGTTGAGGAGGTCGGTCACCGCGAAGGCGGTGAAGGTCGGCACCAGCGCCTGGCCCTGTCGCACCACGTAGCCGCGGTCGACGATCGTGCCGATGATCGAGGCGTACGTCGACGGCCGGCCGACGCCGTTCTCCTCGAGCGTCTTGACCAGCGAGGCCTCGGTGTAGCGGGCAGGCGGCTTGGTCTCGTGGCCGACCGGCTCGAGGCCCTCGCAGCGCGGCGTGGCCCCGACCGCGAGCGGCGGCAGCGGCTCCATC
>CAZTQF010000744.1:0-1938 GCA_964615255.1 uncultured candidatus Brocadiaceae bacterium
CCGAGGCCCGCGCCGCAGCCTCCTCGAACGAGCCTTCGGCGGTCACGAAGGCGTGCGGCACCGCGTCGATCGGGTAGCCGTGCTCACGCAGGAACCGCTCGAGGTCCTGGTTCCGGTAGCTGCCGACGCCGTGGTCGAGCACGAGCACGGCGCCCGTGTTGCCGTGCACGCACCACCCGGCGAGCGCGCGGAGCACGAAGTCGAGGTTCAGCGGCCGCGCGGCGCCGCCGCCCTCGGTGTGCGTCACGGCGGCGACCTCGCAGCGTCCTGCCGCGACCTCGGGCGCGGTCCGCGCGCGCTCGGCGACCGCCTGCGCGAGCGCCGCGTCATTGGAGGTCAGGCCGACGACCACGAGGAAGTTCCGGGTGCCGACCCCGCGCGACCCGGGCCGGCCGTAGCCCTGAAAGGTCCCCGGCGCGGCGACCTGCGGGACCTGGACGCCGGACGAAATGTCCTGGCCGTCGAGCTCGAAGCGGACGAACCGGTCGACGAAGTTCGCGGCCTCGGGCAGCGCGAAGTCGATGTCCCGGCCGCGAAGCGCCGCGAGGATCCGCTCGTTGCAGAGGTAGTCACCTGGGGCAACGGGGCGCGTCGCGTCGCCGAACGGAAGCCCCCAGGACAACAAGGGTTGGCCGGGAGCGATCGGCTCGAACGCGAACCGGTGCCCTTCCAAGACGGTGTTCCGGATCACGATCTGGCGACCGCTGTGCGCCAGCGTCGTGCCGGCCTCGAGTCGCCGCACCGCGATCGCGACGTTGTCATCGGGCGCTGGCAGGCGGCTGACGTCCTCGAGGCGGAGCATGACCGGAGCTTAGCGCACCGACGCAAGCAGCACGATCGCCCGGCTTCGCTTGACGCACGCTCGCTTCGGCTCGAACATGCATCGGCCCCTCTCCCTCCTGTCGTGCCCAGCCGCCTGCTCTCCCTCCGCGCAGCGCTCGGCGCAGCCGCCCTCGCTGCGCTCGCCGCGCCCCCCGTCGCCGCCCAGGCGAAGCTCCACCCGGACGAGCTGAAGCTCAAGCCGCAGATCGACCAGGCGATCCAGAAGGGCGTCGAGTACCTGATCAACGAGCAGCTTCGGGACGGCTCGTGGGGCCTACACGGCGACTACATCGGCGGCCGGGGCGGCCTCGGCCTCTACACGCTGCTGCAGTGCGGCGTGAGCCGGGAGCACCCGGCGGTGCAGCGCGCGGTCGCCTACCTCGACGGGTGCGACCCCGATCGCACCTACGCGACCACGACGATGCTGCTCGCCTACGACGCGCTCCGCGACGGCCGGGAGGAGCGCATCGGGGCGCTCGTGGAGAAGCTGCTGCTCTGGCAGAAGCCCGGCGGGGATTGGGGGTATCCGCACGCCGGGCCGGACCTGTCGTGCACCCAGTACGCGGCGCTCGGGCTCTACATCGGGCAAAAGCACGGCGTCAAGATCGACTCGTCGCACTTCCTCGACCTCTTCGACTCTCTCGAGGACTACCGCGGCGAGGTCTCCAAGATCCCGAACCCGAACCTGGAAGAAGGGCGGACCGGCGCAGCCAAGGTCGACGTCGCCGGCTACCGCTACCGACGGCACGCGGAGAACCAGCCGTGCACCGGCTCGATGACCACCGCTGCGCTGGCGGTCATGGAGATCTGCCGGGCCGGCCTCGGCCGCAAGCTGCGAAAGCGCACGCGCCTCGACATCGAGCGCAAGTCCGAAGCGGCGATGACCTGGCTCGGCCAGAACTTCACCGCGGCGCGCAACCCCAACGGCGGCCACCACTACTACTACCTCTACGGCTGCGAGCGCGTCGGCGCGTTGCTCAACACGGAGCGCTTCGGCAAGCACTGGTGGTACATCGACGGCGCGAAGTTCCTGATCGGCAAGCAGAACAAGAACGAGGGTCACTGGGGCGACGTGACGGACACCTGCTTCGCGCTCCTGTTCCTGCGGCGGGCCAC
>CAZTQF010000745.1:0-1937 GCA_964615255.1 uncultured candidatus Brocadiaceae bacterium
CGCCCGCCACACGGCGCCCGCTGCGCCGACGAGCAGGCGCACTTCGGGAGCGAGTCCGTCGCGGGCGAGCAGCGCGTCGATGTCCATGACGCGAACCTACGGCGGCGCTGCCCGCAGTCCACGGCTAGCCGCCCTGCGCGGCCGCGGTCGCTTGGAGGATCTCCAGGTGCGCAGCCTCGCTCAGGCCGAGCGCCATCAGCGCGTCGTGCTCCAGCGCGTCGCCGCGCCAGCCGCCCTCGCGGCTGCTGGTGAGGTGCGCGTAGCTGTTGGCAGCCTGGACCAGCCGGCCCGCCGCGGCCCGCGGGGCGTCGGTGTCCTGGCTGTGGTGGAACAGGACCGCGTCCTGCACGTCCTGCGCCAGCTTCCAGCGCCGGGCGAGGACGCCGCCGACGTGCGCGTGGTCGAAGCCGAACACGAGGCGCTCGGCGTGCGCCAGCGGCGTCTGCTGCGCGGCGGACACGCGCACGGCGTCGGCGTAGCGCTCCGGCTGGGAGTCGAGCAGGATCAGCTTGCCGACGTC
This sequence comes from uncultured candidatus Brocadiaceae bacterium, assembly GCA_964615255.1. GTDB lineage: Bacteria > Planctomycetota > UBA1135 > UBA1135 > UBA2386. The sequence continues at coordinate 521 of CAZTQF010000745.1, forward strand.
GTGGACGAGGCCGCACGTGTAGGCGTCGTCGCGGCTCAGGTCAAAGCCGAGCTCGGTGCGCTCGGCGAGCATCCGGCAGGCGACGGCCGCCTTGAAGCTGTGATCCCAGAGCCAGTCCGCGTCCAGCACGCTGCCCGTGTCGGTCTGGAACGTCTGCAGGACCGTCGCCTGCACGACGAGGTTGCTGATCACCTGCAGGCCCAGGATCGAGCACCCGAGGTTGATGTTCGAGACCGGGTTCCTGAGCCCGTAGAACGAGCTGTTGACGAGTCGGAGCGCGCGCGTCGCGATCGCCGGGTCGCGCTCGATGACGCCGGCGGCGTCTTTCGCGGAGCCGTCGGGCGACGCGAGGACGGCGTTGATCTCGTTCAGGACGGTCGGGATCGTCGGGATGCTGACCGTGCTGTCGATCAACTCCTCGACCTCGGTAGAAGTCGTGCTCATCGGGAACCTGGGCGCGGCGACGGCGCTCCTCCAACGCGTCGCGCGTGCGGTTCTTCGTCGCGGGTCGCCGACGAACTTGATCGCGGCGCAGCTAGCGTCTCGCCGTGTGCGCGGCTGCGCCGTAGACGTCACGCGCGAGCGCCTGCGCGCGGCCGCGCTCGGCTTCGCTGAGCTCGCCGTGCGATGGTCGCAGGCCCAGCGCGGCGGCGAACTCGCGGACGAGCGCTGCGCGCAATCCCCTACGGACTTGTTCCGAAGGCTCGACCTGGTCTTCGACCGCGGCCACGGACGGCGTGTGCGCCGGCCGCCGGAGCACCAGGGATCCGTGGTGCAAGACGCGTCGGCGCTGGCGGCGCTGCGCCGAGCCGCACAGCTTGCCGGCGTCGGTCAGCAGGTCGCCTTGGACCGGGTGTTCGAAGCACCAGCGGTCCTCGGGGCGCGCCGATAGCTGCCCGTCGATCGCGCGTCGGCAGGACACGCCGATCTCGTCCAGCGCGCGGGCGACGGCGTCGTGGAGCATGCCGTAGCTGCTCGCGACGTCGGCGGGCAGCAGCTCCGCGTCGAGCGCGAGCGAGAACGTCAACTCATCGCCGTGGTGAATCGCGCCGCCGCCGGTCGTCCGCCGGACGATCGGGGTCGTCGCCGGCAGGTCTTCGAACGCCGCGAGCGACTGGAAGTAGCCGAGCGAGACGGCGTGCGGGCTCCAGCCGTAGAGGCGGAGCGTCGGGGTGGCTGCGAGCTCGAGCAGCGCGGCGTCCACGGCCATGTTCCGGACGGCGTCGCCCGGAGCGTCCGTGAGCACGCGCAGGACGCCCGTCGCGCTAGCCCTCGGCCTTGCAGTGGGCCTCGTAGGCCGCGCCGTCCATCAGCTCGCCGGAGGTGTCGGTCAGCTTGACCTTGATCATCCAGGCCTTGCCGAACGGCTCTTCGGACAGCCACTCCAGGTTGTCGGCGAGCTCGGCGTTGCACGCGA
>CAZTQF010000746.1:0-1928 GCA_964615255.1 uncultured candidatus Brocadiaceae bacterium
ACGGAGAGCCGGTCCACATCCGGCGCACGCCCCTGCCGGTGCGCGCCTGGCGCCGCGCGCGCAAGAACCCGGTCCTGGCGAGCGCGCTGGTCGCGGTCGTTCTCTTCATCGCCGCGACGTTCGTGTTGCTCGGCTCGCTGAGCAAGGAGAAGGGGCGCGGCCGGGAGTCGCGCCACGAGAACCAGCTCGCCACGATCGCGCGCGAGATCGGTCGAGAGCGCGGCGCGCCCGCGGGGCCGCGGCCGCTGTTCACGGCGCTCACGGGCGTCGCGGTCGACGCCGCAGACGTGCGCACCGGCGTGCTCGCGTCGCTCGCCGTCGCGAACGACGAGATGCCAGACGACGAGCGCGTGCTGGCGATGGAGGCCGCCTACCTCGAGGACCCCAGCCCGCGCGCGAGCCTCTACCTCGAGGTGGGGCGAGGCTTCGAGGCGCTGCAGCTCTACGAACGCGCGATCGCGGATGCCGTGGCGCAGCGCGACGGCACCGACCTGTCGGTGGACCTGAAGCTGTTCCGGCTCTACCTGGGCCGCGGCGTCGCCAAGCTGACGGCGTCGGTCGCCTTGCCCAACGACGCGCGCACGGACCTCGAGCTCGCGTCCTTCCTGCGGCCTGGAGCGTCGTTCCCGGCAGCCTTGCTCTGGATGCTCGAGGTCGTGCAGGGCGCCGAGGTCGACGTCGCGGCTGAGGACCTCCGTCGCCGCCTCGCCGACGCGCCGCCGGACCAGGTGCGCTGCGTCGCGCTGCTGCTCTGGGCCGCCGCAGGCTACCGGCCGCTGGTCGGCAGCAACCTGATGGACTTCGGGCTGTCGCACCGTCGCAGCCGCGCCGTGCACCGCCTCGCGTCCAGCCTGCTCGACGCGCCGCCGCTGCCGTCCGAGCAGGCCCGCGCCGGGGCGCCGACGGGCCTCGCCGCGGACTTCGCCGAGCAGTGCCGTCGCGCGCTGGCGAACCGCGCGGACCCTGCGCAGCTGCGCATGATCACGGCGCCGCTGGCCAGCGGCGTCCAGAACGCGGTGCGCCCGGGCGCGCCGATGAGCGGCTGGCGGCACGTCCTACAGCTGCTGCTGCGGCCGGGTCAGCGCGGCCCTCTCCTCGGCGAGGACCAGCAGCCGCTGTCGCCCGAGCTGCAGCTCGCGACGTGGCGTTGCCTGCTCACCCTGGAGCCCCGCGCCGCGCTGGTGAACCTGTGGCTCGATCGCTTCGACGAGTTCCGGCGGGACCACCCCGGGCTGCGCGGCGTCCTGGAGGTGGCCGCGCGCATGCACCTGCGCGCAGACTCGACGGAGGCCGCGGCGTGGGCCGCGCGCTGGGTCGTGGACGCAGGCGACGATCCTGCGGCGCTGCTCTGCCGCATGCAGGTGCGGCTGCAGAACGGCGAGCTGGACGGCGCGCAGGACGACGCCATCGCCGCCGTGCAGGCAGCGACCGAGCCAGCTGCTGCGCTCGACGACGTGCTCTCGCTGCTCCGCGGGTTCGCGCGGCGGGCGCCGGCGGCGCTGGCCGACGGCGTCGCGCGCATGGCCGCCGAGTTCCAGGCGCTGCGTGACGCGGCGCGCGCGCGGGGGGCGGACGGGAGATGACGGCGCGACGGCTGCGCGGGCGTCCCCGTCGGGTCGCGTGGTTTGCGGGCGCGCTGGTGCTGCTGGCCCTCGGCGCTGCGCTCGCGCTCACGTTCGGCGGTGCGGACCCGGAGCCGCGGTCGCGGCGGTCGCGACAGCCGCGAGACCCGTCGGCCGGGGCGCCTGCGCTCGACATGCCCGAGCTGCTGCAGCCCGCGAGCGAGCCGTCCTCGTCTGCGACGATCCGCGGGGTCGTGCGGCTGCCGGCCGGCGCGCCCGCGGCCGGCGCGACGGTCATCCTGCATCGGCTGCGGACGAGCTGGCCCGAGTGGCGGCGCGAACGGGTCGACGCGGCGATCACCGACG
>CAZTQF010000747.1:0-1927 GCA_964615255.1 uncultured candidatus Brocadiaceae bacterium
AACGGGTTGTGGTCCCGGCCCTTGCCGCCCTGACTGCACGGCATCCGCCCGAACTCGGTGGTCCACAGCACGATCGTGTCGTCGAGCATGCCGCGCCGCTTGAGGTCGGTCAGCAGCGCCGCCGCCGGCCGGTCCATCTCCGCGGCCATGATGCCGTGGTCGCGCTCGATGTCCTCGTGGCTGTCCCAGTTGCGCCGCGGGTGGCCGTTGTCCGCGCCGCTCCAGACCTGGACGAAGCGCACGCCGCGCTCGAGCAGCCGGCGCGCGACGAGGCACCGACGGCCGAAGTCCGCGGTCGGCTCGCGGTCGACGCCGTAGAGCTCGCGCACCTCGGCCGTCTCGTTGCCGAGGTCGAGCGCCTCGGGCGCGCTCAGCTGCAGGCGCGCCGCGAGCTCGTAGGACGCGATGCGTGCGTCGAGGCGCTGGTCCTCCGCGCGCTCTGCGCCGTGCAGACGGTTGAGCCGGGCAAGCGCCGCGCGGCCGTCGCGTTCGCTCTCCTCGGTCACGAACGCAGCGTCCTCGGCCGGGAACAGGTCGTGGATCGGGTGCTGCCGCCCCGGCCGGATCATCGAGGCCTGGTGCTGGGTCGGGAGGAACCCCGCCGACCAGTTGCGCGGTCCACCCGGCGCGAAGCCGCGCGCGTCCGGCAGCACGACGAACGTCGGCAGCTCGTCGGTCATCGCGCCGAGCCCGTACGAGGCCCACGCACCCATCGACGGGAAGCCCGGCTGCACGAAGCCCGTCGTCTGCAGGAACGTGGCCGGGCCGTGGATGTTGGTGGTGCTGACCATCCCGTGCAGGAACGCCATGTCGTCGACGCAGCCCCCGAGGTGCGGCACGAGGTCGCTGACCCAACCCCCGCACTGGCCGCGCTGCCGCCACCGCCACGGACTCTGCATGACCGCGCCCGGGCTGCTCTGGAACAGCTCGACCTCGCCGCCCGGGTCGAACTTCTCGCCGTTGCGGCGGATCAGCAGCGGCTTGTAGTCGAAGGTGTCGACCTGACTGGCCGCGCCCGACATGAACAGCTGCACGACGCGTCTGGCGCGCGGCGCGTGGTCGGGCTCACGTCCTCCTCTCAGCAGATCCGCGAGCGCGAACGCGCCGAGGCCGCCGCCGGATCGCGCCAGGAACTGTCGTCGTGAGAGCATGGTCAATCGACGAACACGAACTCGTTGAGGTTGAACACGAGCCGGCACAGGTTGGCGAGCCCGTGCACGCGCGCGTAGCCCGCCGCCTCCTCGACTTCGGCGCGGTTGGGCGCCCGCCCCAGCGCCAGCCGAAACGCCGCGCCGACCTGTTCTTCGAGGTCCCGACTGCGGGCGCGCAGCCGGGCCGCGAAGTGCTCGGCCTGACGGAGCACGAACCGGTCGTTGAGCATCGCCAGCGCCTGCAGTGGCGTCAGCGTTTGGAAGCGGGTCGGCGTCGAGGTCGAAGGATCGGCGCAGTCCAGCGCCTCGAAGAACGGGTCCGGCACGCTCCGCACGATGTGTCGGTAGACGCTGCGTCGGTAGGCGCCCTTTGCGTCGGGCGAGAACCGGTCGTAGTGGTAGTGCGGCGAGTGGTCGTCGACGAAGCCGAACCAGCGCACCGAAGGCCCGCCCATCGTCAGGTCGAGCTTGCCGCTGACAGCCAGGATCGCGTCGCGCACGGCCTCGACCTCGAGTCGCCGACGGTTGGCGCGCCACAGCAGGCGGTTGTCGGCGTCGAGGCGCGACGCGGCCTCGTGCACGTCGCTGGCCGAGCGCTGCCGGTAGACCGCGCTGGTGACCAGCAGTCGATACAGCTCCTTCAGCGAGCCGCCGTCGTCCCGAAACGTCGCCGCGAGCCAGTCGAGCAGCTCCGGGTGGCTCGGACGCGCGCCCATGCGTCCGAAGTCGTTGGGCGTGTCCACGAGGCCGCGCCCGAAGCAGGACTGCCACACCCG
>CAZTQF010000748.1:0-1923 GCA_964615255.1 uncultured candidatus Brocadiaceae bacterium
GTCCGCGCGTTGCCCCACGACGCGGTCGTGTGGCTGACGTTGTGGATGTTCACGAGGTCACTGAACACCTGCCACCGCGACCCGGAGACCGAGCCGTAGTTGGTGTAGAACTTGCCCGCGTCCGGCGCCATGCCGCGAACGGCGGCGTTCGAGGTGCCGTTGCCGAACACGATGCCCGCGGTGCAGTGGCCGTGGGACTGGGCCGCGCCGCTGCTGCGGACGTTGGTCACCGTCCCCGTGAAGTCGGGGTGGGAGGCCTCCACGCCCTCGTAGATGTGGGTGTTGACGCCGGCGCCGGTGTAGCCGGCCTGCGCCTCGATGTAGTTGCCGCCGCCCTGGATCCGGGCGTTGTTCATGTCCTCCTCAGCCGCCGTCGCGGCGTCGATCCACAGCACCTGATCGAACCCGGCCGCCTGAGCGAGCTGCGGGCCCGTGAGCGCGACCGTCATCAGCAGCCCGCCGACCTGCATGTCGAGGACCGCGCCGCCGATCGCTGCCACGTTCTGCCGCAGCGCGGGCTTGTCGGCGCGCTTGTCGGCGACCACCACGTTGTAGGCGCGCGGGGTCGGGTCCTGCAGCGCGCCTCCGGCGACCAGCTCCGGGGCGAGCCGGTAGGCCGGGTGGTAGGCGCCGACCCAGCGGACCGAGGGGTCGGCCGCGATCGCCGCAGCGCCTGCCTCGGCGACGCGGACGACGTAGGCGTCCTGAGGCAGATAGCTGACGATCTGCCCCCCCGCCGCGGCGAGCAGGTCCCGGCCGCGCTGCGTCGGCGTGCCGTCGAACTGCACGATGGACAGGCGCTGCGCGCTCGTGCTGGCGAGGCCCGCGGGGACCTCGGGCTCGGAGAGGACCGGGTCGAACGACGCGAAGCGCAGCTGCAGCAGTCCTGCGGGGCCTTGGGCAGCGGCCGCGCCGGCCAGCGCGAGCGAGACGGAGAGCGCGCCGGCGAGCGCGGCGGCGCGAGAGAGGGTGACGGTCATGGGCGAACGATGGTCCAAATCCGGACCAGGGCAAGGAGGGCAGCACCCACATTCTAACAGGTGGCCGAACTCTGGTCCCCGTGCGTCCGGCCTCGAAGCGCGCGCCGCCGCCGAGGCCATGCCAAGGGCATGGCCGCCGCGCCGCGGATCTCAGGATGCGACGCAGCGCAGCCGCCGTGATATAGCAACCGGTCGACCGCAACATGACCGACCTCCCGATCCTCGAGTTCGTCACCCGCAACTACCAGAACTTCAACGCCCGCGCGACGCGCGACGCGCTGTTCGCCTACTGGGAGCACATCCAGAAAGGCGGGCGGATGTACTGGGCCGTCGCCGGCGCCATGTCGTCGGCCCAGCTCGGGATCACGCTCGCGCCGGCGATCCGCGCCGGCCTGGTCCACGGCATGTCGGTCACCGGCGCCAACCTGGAGGAGTCGCTGTTCCGGCTGGTCGCCGACGACCACTACAAGGACTTCCCCGACTACCGCTACTTCACCAAGCAGGACGACACCAAGATCCTCGATCAGCGGATGCGGCGCGTCACCGACACCAGCATCCCCGAGGACGAGGCGTTCCGCGCGGTCGAGAAGGTGCTGGTGCCGATGTGGAAGCGCGCCGCAGCGCGCGGCGAGCGCCGCTACTGGCACGAGTACTTCTACGAGCTGGTCCAGAAGCTGCCCAAGAGCAAGCACCGGGGCAAGGCCGACGAGTGCTGGCTGCTCGCCGCAGCCAAGGCCGGCCTGCCGATGGTCGTGCCCGGCCACGAGGACTCGACCTTCGGCAACATCTTCGCGAGCCACGTCAAGTTCGGCGAGTGCAGCGCGAGCATCGTCAAGTCGGGCATCGAGTACATGGCGGGCCTCTACGACGACTACAAGGACCTCGCCAAGGGCAAGGGCGTCGGCTTCTTCCAGATCGGCGGAGGCATCGCCGGGGACTTCCC
>CAZTQF010000749.1:0-1923 GCA_964615255.1 uncultured candidatus Brocadiaceae bacterium
GGATGACGTTCGAGATGGCCAGCGCGCGCGGGCTGGTCTACCGCCGCAGCGACGAGGGGTTGCTGCGCTACCGGGACGGTGTGCGCAGGCACTTCGTCGCGTCGATGGCGACCCTGGAGACCCTGGCCGAAGGCCGCGAGGAGGCGCAGCGCGCGTTCCTGCAGCATCGCCGCGAGGGGCTCCAGCTCGGCCGCGCCGACAGCGTCGTAGAGTATGTGCTGCCGGCGCGCGGCGACCGCACGCGGCTCGCGCGCCTCGCCAACCTGCTGCTGCGGCAGGGCGTCGAGGTTCACGTCGCGACGACGGCGCTGACCTGCTCGGACGCGGCGCCCGCGGGCGCGAGCGAGCGCGGGGCGCAGGCGTTCCCGGCCGGCTCGTTCGTGGTGCGTATGGCCCAGCCGGCGAGCACGCTCGCGCGGCTGCTGCTGCGGCCGCACTTCGACATGCAGCAGGAGTTCCTCGACGAGCAGCAGCTGCGCCAGTCCCGGCGGCAGCGCGGTCAGTTCTACGACCTGACGGCGTGGTCGCTGCCGCTGATGTTCGGGGTCGAGTGCTTCGAGTCGACGTCGGCCTGCGTCGGCGAGCTGACCGAGCTCGAGCTCGGCGCGGCCGATGCGGGCGCGCCGCCGCTCCGGGCCGAGCCGCCGAAGGTCGCCTACGTCGTCGCCTGGGGGCAGAACGGCGCCGCGGCCTTGCTGGTGGACCTGCTGCGCGCAGGCCTGCAGGTGAAGTGCATCGACGCGCCGTTCCGGCTCGGCGAGCGGGCCTTCCCGGCCGGCAGCTTCGTCGTCAGGGTGCTCGCCCAGCCCGCAGCAGCGCAAGGCAGCCTGCATGAGCGCATGCGCCGCTGGAGCGCGACGCACGGCGTCACGCCGGTGTGCGCCGACAGCTCGTGGATCGAGGAAGGGCCGAGCTTCGGCACCGGCGAGGGACACACGCTCCGCGCGCCGCGCGTGGCGATGGCGTGGGACCGCCCCGTCAACACCTACTCGGCGGGCTGGCTGCGCTACCTCCTCGAGCAGCGCTACGGCCTGCCGGTGACCGCGCTGCGCACGCGCGACCTCACCCGGACCGACCTCGACCGCTTCACGGTGCTGGTGCTCCCCGAGGGGCGCTACGGCGCGGAGCTGCGGGGAAGCGGCGCCGACGCGATCAAGGGCTTCGTCCGGCGTGGCGGCGTGCTGGTCACGCTCGGCTCTGCGACCCGGTGGCTCAGCGAGAAGGGCGTCGCGCTCCTCGCGTCATCGTCCGAGCCCCGCGAGAAGCCGGCGGCCGGCGGCAACGGCGGCGGCGACGGGGACGACAGCGGCAGCGAACAGCAGGGCGCGTTCGACTACGAGGCCGCGGTCCGCCCCGACGAAGAGCCGCCGCCGTCGACGCCGGGCGCGATCCTGCGCGTGCAGGTCGACGAGCGCCACTGGCTCGGCTTCGGCTACGCGGGCGAGGCGAGCGTCGTGCACGACAGCGCGCACATCCTCACGCCGGTCAAGCTCGACCGAGGCACCAACGTGGTCCGCTACGCCAACGGCGACCGCCTGGTCCGGGCAGGGTTCCTCTGGGACGAGAACCGGGCGCAGCTGCCCGACAAGGCCTACCTCGTGCACCAGCCGTCTGGCCGCGGGCACGTCGTGGCGTTCGCGGAGGACCCCAACGTGCGCGCCTTCGCGGACGGCCTCAACCTGATGCTGATGAACGCCCTGCTGCTGACCGCTGGCCGCTGATCAGCGGTTACGGCGCGGCAGGTAGATCGAGTTGACCCGGCGGTAGGCGCCGAAGTTGCTCATCAGCGACGCGAGCGCGACGGAGTCGAAGTTGATCGTCGCGAAGTCGCCCGAGCCCTGCAGCGTCATGTTGCCGGTCACCACGACGAAGCCGTTGATCTCGCAGGGTGCGCGCATCGTGAAGTTGACCTCGACGTAGAGC
>CAZTQF010000750.1:0-1918 GCA_964615255.1 uncultured candidatus Brocadiaceae bacterium
GGGCCCTGCGTCCGCGGGCGGCGCGCCCGCCTCGTCCTGGTCGACCAGCAGCAGCCCGTCGCGCAGCCGCTCGACCATCAGGCCGCCGCGGCCCGCGACGCGCTTGCCGGCGTCCATGTCGAGCAGCGCCATCACCCGGTCCAGCCAAACCGTCGCCGGGGCTTCGCTGTGGGGGTGCATCGCGACGTGGCTCAGCCGCATCGCCTCGCGGACGAACGGCATGCTGTGCGCGTCGATGCCGGCGAGGTCCAGCTCCAGCCGCCACGGGGTCTTGTTTCGGGTGCGCTCGGAGAGCACCCGCAGCGCCTGCGCCTCGACGATCTCGTTGGCGGCCCGCGCCGTGCTCGCGACGGTCATGATCGCGACGTCGAGGCCGATTCCGAGGCGCTTGCGCAGCGACGGGATCGTCCGCAGCCGGAGCTCGTTGCGGGCGTAGCCCAGGTCTTCGTTGGTGACGTCGTGATACGGCGTCTCGCCCAGCCGCTCCATCAGGCTCTCGATCGTGGTCCGCCGGGTCCGCAGCATCGGGCGCACGACCAGCAGGCGGTCCCGGCCCGCGCCGATCCAGCGTGACTCGGGGATCCCCGCGAGGCCGCGCGGCCCGGTGCCGCGGAGCATGCGGAACAGCACGGTCTCCAGGTTGTCGTCGGCGTGGTGGCCCGTGATCAGCATGCGCGCGCCCGCCTCGCGCGCGCAGCGCTCGAGCTCGCCGTAGCGGGCGTGGCGCATGGCGTCCTCGCTGGGCTGGGTGCCCAGGTCCCATCGCAGCGCCGCGACGGTCACCGGCACGTCGAGGCGGTCGCAGAGGTCGACCACGTGCCGGGCGTTGTCGCCGCTGTCCGGGCGGACCCGGTGGTCGACGTGCGCGGCGCGCAGCGCGCCCGGCAGGCGGCCCTCGTCTCGCAGGCGCGCGAGCGCGAGCAGCAGCAGGGTGCTGTCCATGCCGCCCGACGCTGCGACCAGCACGGCGCCGTCGGCGGCGACGTTCTCGTAGCGCATGAGGGTTCGCGCGCAGGTGTCCAGCAAACGGGCGAAACTGTCCATTGGATGGGGGGCGACGGCCGATAGACTGTTCGGCGAAAATCCCGCCCAGTCCGTCCACACTACAGGAGCTTATCCCGCCATGGCCACGAAGGTCGCCATCAACGGTTTCGGTCGCATCGGCCGCCTCGTCTTCCGCGCTCTCGCCGAGCAGAACCTGCTCGATGAGCTCGACGTCGTCGCCGTCGGCGACATCGTGCCGGCCGACAACCTCGCCTACCTCCTCAAGTACGACTCCATCCAGGGTCGGTTCGACGGTGAGGTCAGCTCGAAGAAGTCGTCGCCGGACCAGGAGGAGGACGACGTGATCGTCGTCAACGGCAAGGACATCCGCGTGGTCTCCGCGCGCACGCCCGACGGGCTGCCGTGGAAGGAGATGGGCGTCGACTTGGTGATCGAGTCGACCGGCCTGTTCGTGCAGGACGACAAGGCGCGCGGTCACATCACCGCGGGCGCCAAGAAGGTCGTGATCACCGCGCCCGGCAAGGGCGAGATGCCGACCGTCGTGCTCGGCGTCAACGACGACCAGGTCGACTTCGGCGCCGCGGACATCGTCTCCAACGCGTCGTGCACGACCAACTGCCTCGCGCCGCTCGTGCACGTGATCCTCAAGGAGGGCTTCGGCCTGACCGAGGGTCTGATGACCACCGTGCACGCCTACACCGCGACGCAGAAGACCGTCGACGGGCCGTCGAAGAAGGACTGGAAGGGCGGCCGCACCGCGGCGCAGAACATCATCCCGTCGTCGACCGGCGCCGCGAAGGCGGTCGGGCTGGTGCTGCCGCAGGTGCAGGGCAAGCTGACCGGGATGGCGCTGCGCGTACCGACGCCGACCGTGTCCGTGGTCGACCTGACCTTCAAGACCGAGAAGGACACG
>CAZTQF010000751.1:0-1911 GCA_964615255.1 uncultured candidatus Brocadiaceae bacterium
GCCGGCGACGGCGGCCCGCGCCGGCTGACCGAGCCAGATCGAGGCGAGGCGCGGCAACGCCGTCGCCGAGCCGACCAGCCAGCGCTCCAGCGGCGCGAACAGACCGGGCACCGTCAGCCACCCGAGCGCAAACAGCAGCGCGCCGTAGAGGCCCACCGGGAAGGCTGCCGACCTGCTCATCATCGACTCGAAATGTCACCGCAGACGGGGCGGAGCACACGGGCACACGCCCCGAGGCCAGCGCTAGCCGCAGACGCCCCCCGGCCTGCGGCCCCGCCTCGGCGCGCCCTCGACCTAGCCGAGGTCTTCGCCGCCCTCGAGCAGCTGGGAGTAGAGGTCGAGGTTCTCGAGGAACTTACCGGTGCCGCGCGCGACGGCCTCGAGCGGCCGGTCCGCGACCCGGACGTCGAGCTCGGTCTCCTGCGCGATCAGCTCCGGCAGGCCGCGCAGGAGCGATCCGCCACCGCACAGCGTGATGCCCGTCTCCATCAGGTCAGCGGACAGCTCCGGCGGCGTGCGCTCGAGCACCGACTTGATGGCGCCGATCACCTTGCGCACAGGCTCCTGCAGAGCCTCGCGGACGTCGTCCGACGAGATGACCGCGCGGCGCGGCAAGTTGACGAGCGAGTCGCGCCCGCGCACCTCGACCTGGATCTCCTCTTCGAGCGGGATGCAGCTACCCGCGGCGATCTTGAGCCGCTCCGCCGTGATCTCCCCGACCAGCAGGTTGTACTTGTTGCGGATGTACTGCGTGATCGCGTCGTTGAAGTCGTCCCCGGCGACCCGCAGGCACTCCGCCATCACGACGTTCGCCAGCGAGATCACCGCGACCTCGCAGGTGCCGCCGCCGATGTCGACGACCATGGTCCCGCGGGGCTCGTGCACCGGCAGGCCAGCGCCGATCGCAGCAGCGGTCGGCTCGTCCACGAGGAACACGCGGCGCGCGCCCGCGCGCTCAGCGCTGCCGATGACGGCCCGCTTCTCGACCATCGTGATGCCCCACGGGACCGCGATGACGAGCCGCGGCTTGACGAGCCGCTTGTTGCCGCACGCCTTGCCCATGAAGTAGCGCAGCATCTTCTCGGTCACCTCGAAGTCGGCGATCACGCCGCTCTTCATCGGGCGCACGGCCTGGAAGCCGGGCGGCGTGCGGCCGAGATACTCGAGCGCGGCGTCGCCGACCGCCATGCCGTCGAGCAGCACCTCCGTCGACCCCTTGCGGACCGCGACCACCGATGGCTCGTCGAGGACGACGCCCTTGTCGCGGATGAAAACCAACGTGTTGGCGGTTCCCAGATCGATCCCCAGATCGACCGAGAAGCCGCTCAGCAGCCACTCGAACGGTTTCAGCATGCGATGCCCCTCGTCAGGGCTTTCCCGGCTTGTGGATGGTGCGGGACCCATTGACCTAGCAGACACGTGCGACCGGGACCAATCGGCGCACCCCGTGAGCGTAGCGTCGCCCTCTCCGGTCGCAACGGATTCCCTCCGTGATTCGCAGCGACGAGGCCGGGCGCCGCATGCCACGGACGGCCACCTATGCAAACAGCCCGACTCGAGGAGTCGGGCTGTCCAGCGCGCGGGCGTCGCGAGGCTCTTGGTCGGGCGGCTCCCGCGAGCGCCATCTGGCAGGCGCCATCTGGCAGGCGCCGTGCTGAGCAACGCTCTACTTGTAGATGTTCGTCGCCATCACCACGCAGGTGAGAGCGCAGATCAGGGCGAGGGTCGTGAACAGCACGATCCCCTCGTCGATGCCCATGCCGGGCTTGTCGATCGACTCGACCGCGGGCGCGGGCGCGGCCTCGCGCTTGTTCTTCTTACGAGCAGCCATGGTTCAACTCCGTAGGTTCGGGATGGAACAGGTCAGAAGTCTCGACCGCCTTACGGCTGGGTCGAGGCCTTGTCGCCCGT
>CAZTQF010000752.1:0-1908 GCA_964615255.1 uncultured candidatus Brocadiaceae bacterium
CCCGCGCGCTGTTCGGCAGCAAGCGCTACGTGAAGCGCCACCGCGACGCGCTGCTGCTCGGCGAGGAGCCGCGCATCGAGGCGGTCGTGCTGCTCGACATGGTCGGGCGCAAGGACCTGCACATCCAAGAAGAGCTCTACTCCACCGAGCGGCTCCGGCGGATCACGTGGTCGGCGGCCGTCGCGACCGGCAACGAGCGCCGCTTCTACCGACGCGCAGAGGCCGCGGCAGACGACCACAAGCCGTTCCTCGACGTCGGCATCCCGGCGGTCGACCTGATCGACCTCAACGGCAACCCGGACTGGCACACGCGCTCCGACACCCTCGAGAACCTGTCCGCCGTGAGCCTGCAGCAGGTCGCCGACGTGGTGCTGACGATGCTCCCTGCCGTCGAGCGCGCCTACGTGACCGCCCCGCGCTGAGTTGCCCGGTCCCCTCGCCCGGCTATCGTGCGCGCATGCCAGCCGTCGAACGCGAGGGTCGCCGCATCCACTTCGCCCAGGAAGGCGACGGACCGGGCGTCGTGCTCGTCCCGGGCCTGGGCTCGGGCGCGCGCCTGTTCGGGACGCTGCCGCGGCGCTTCGCGCGCGGCGGCTTCACCTGCGCGGCGGTCGATCCGGTCGGCCTCGAGCCGTCCAGTCCGCTGCCGGACAGCGGCTACGACTTCGTCGAGGCCGCCGAGGACGTGCTGGCGGTCGCCGCGAAGCTGCCGAAGCCGGTCACCCTGGTCGGCACCTCGCTCGGCGGCAAGGTCGCGCTGCAGGCAGCTGCGCTGCAGCGCGACGACGCGCAGCGACTCGTGATGCTCTGCAGCTCGGCGCTGCACACGCCGCGCAGCGAGCGCGTCTACCGCTGGTTCGAGCTCTTGTGCACCGAGGTCGACGGCGCGCTGCTCGGCGAGCTGACCGCGCCGTTCCTGTTCGGCGAGACCTTCCTCAACGACAAGCCCGGCGTCGTCGACAACATCATCCGCAGCACCCGCCCCACCGACGAGACCCGCGCGTTCATGCGGGCGCAAGCGCGCGCGCTGCAGGCCTTCGACGGCCACGAGCTGTGTGCACGGGTCCAGGTCCCGACGCTGTGCCTGGCAGGCGGCGAGGACACCCTGACGCTGCCGCGCGAGGTCGAGGCGACCGCCGCCCGGATCCACGCCGCCGAGCACGAGCGGTTCGAAGGCGCGGGCCACAGCCTGCTGCTCGAGAGCGTCGCCGCGTTCGAGCGGGTCGCCGCGTTCGCCGGCGCCTGAGCGCGCCGCCCCCGACCACCAGCACGTCGACCGACCGCTCAGTCACGGCCCAGCACCAGCTCCGGCAGGGTCGAGAGGTCCGGCAACAGGTGCGTGTGCGCGTGGTCACGGAGCTGCGCGAGCGAGTGCGTGCCGCAGCCGAGCCCAACCACCATCGCAGCTCCTGCGGCGACGCCCGCGGCGAGGTCCGCCGGCGTGTCGCCCGCGCAGCCCACCCGCCCAGGGTCCTCGACCTCGCACTTCGCCATCGCGCGGCGCAGCATGTCGGGCGCGGGGCGTCCGGCGTCGACCTCGTCCGACGCGACGCTCGGCCAGCGCTGCCACGCCATCGCGCCCAGCACTACGTCCATGGTCTTTCGCGAGAAGCCGGTGTTGAACGCGATCTGGACGCCGCCGGCCTCGAGCGCGTCGAGCGCCGCCAACGCACCCGGCGTCGGCCGAAGCGGCTCGCGCTCGACCAACGCAGCGAACTCGACCTCGAAGCGCTGCGCCATCTCGCCGGCCGGAGCCGGCGCGCGGCCGGCGGCCTCGAGCAGGGTCTCGAAGACGCGCTGCTTGTGCCATCCCATGCGCGCCTGCAGCGCGCCGGGCTCGACGTCGAGCTCGAACGCCGTCGCCGTGGCGAGGAACGAGCGCAGCACGTTGTCGTCGTCGACGACGAC
>CAZTQF010000753.1:0-1907 GCA_964615255.1 uncultured candidatus Brocadiaceae bacterium
CGGCGAAGGGGAGTCGACCGAGGACCTGTTCGTGTTCCCGGTCGAGAACGTGACCCTCGCGAAGGGGGAGCGTCTGGTGGTCCCGGTCGCCGAGTTCCGGGTTCCGTACCGCGACGCCTACCGCCTCGACGTCCCGATGGCGCCGCCGATGCAGTACCAGCAGCGGCTCAACGACCAGCGCGTGCTGGAGCTGGCCAAGGAGCTCGCCGCGCCCAAGGTCGCGCACGTGCTGCGGCTCACCAACACCTCTGCCGGTCCGTTCACGACGGCGCCGGCGCTGGTGCTCTCTGCCGGCCGGGTGCTGGCGCAGGGACACATGAAGTACACCCCGCGCGGCGCGGCCGCCGACCTGGAGATCAACGCGGCGATCGACGTCGTCGTCGACGTGGAGGAGCACGAGACCGGCCGCGACGAGGGCGTCGAGCTGCGCGACGAGCGCTACGCGCGGATCCGCCTCGAGGGCACGATCTCGCTTCACAACAGCAAGTCCGAGCCCGTCGAGCTCGAGGTCGTGCGGCGGGTCATGGGCCGGATCGACGAGGTGGGCAGCGGCGGCCAATCGGTGCAGCTGGACCTCCTGCGCGCCTGGGCCGACACGCCGCGGCCGAGGTGGTGGGGCTGGTGGAGCTGGCCCTGGTGGTGGTATCAGCACAACGGCTTCGGGGAGTGCCGCTGGGAGGTGCAGCTCGCGCCGGACGAGCGGGTCGAGCTGCAGGCGAACTGGCACTACTACTGGCGCTGAGCGGCGCGCGGGATGCGCCGGCGCAGGCCGGACCCGAGCAAAAAAAGTCGCCGCCGACGGGAACTCTGCAGGCTGCCGCTCGTGTCATGCAGATCGCCGCAGGCCCTTAGCGCTGGCAGAGCACGATGACTACAACGACCGACGATCTCCTCCTTGGCGCCGACCTCCGCGAGGTGCGCGCCCGCTACGGGGCCCCGCTCGGCTGCGCCTTTGACGGAGAGGCGCTCTGGCTCACCTACCTCGCCGGCGTCGGCGACGCGGACGAGGCGGCCGTGCGGTTGGTGGACGGGGTCGTCGTCGACGCCGGGGCGGACCTCATCCGTTCGCCGGAGGCGGTGTGCGACGACTCTCTGGTGGGCGAGCCGATCGAGTCGGCGGTCGCGCGGCTGGGGGCGCCGCAGCGGGTCCACACCGCGGGCGGGCTCGGCGTGTTGGATTACCCCGGCCGGGTCGTCTCGGTCTACGAGGGGGTCGTGGCGTGCGTGGAGCCGGTGCTCCCCTCGGTGTTCGTCCCTAGTCGGCGAGCATCAGCGTGACCGTCACGAGATAGATCGCAGCACCCGTCAGGTCGGCGATCGCCGTGACGGCTGGCGTGCTGATCATCGCCGGATCGCCGCGGAGCTTCTTGACCAGGATCGGCGTGCACGCGCCGAGCAGCGCGGCCGAGAGCACGTGGCCGACCATGGCAGCGCCGATCGCGACGGCGACGGCGGTCACCGCTTGCAGCGCGATCGGCTCTTCCTTGATGCCGTTGACGAGGAACGTGTCGACGGCGGCGATCACGCCCAGCAGGATCGCGATGGTGCCCGCGACCCGGAGCTCCTTCCAGAGCACCCGGGGGATGCTGTTCTTGTTGACGTCGCCGACGGTGAGCGCGCGGATCACCAACGCGCTGGCCTGCGTCCCGACCATGCCGCCGGTCGCCATCACCATCGGCAGCATGCCGATCAGCAGGCCCGTGAGCTGGGACTCGAACGCGCCGATCACGGCCGACGTCGTGACCCAGAACAGCGCGAGCAGGCAGATCACGGGGGCGCGCCGGCGCACTTGCCGCAGCACCGGCTCGTCCATGTAGTCGTAGTCGCCCGCCTCGACGCCGTGGCCCGTGACGCCGGCCATCTTCTCGAAGTCCTCCTGCGCCTCCTCCTCGACGATGTCGAGGTCC
>CAZTQF010000754.1:0-1905 GCA_964615255.1 uncultured candidatus Brocadiaceae bacterium
CGGAGCCTCGCACCGAGAACCTATGGGCGAACCGCGGCGCACCTACCGGGTGCACGCGGACCTCGCCGCCCGTGTCGCAGGCTTCGAGGTAGTACTCGACCCGCGCGCCGTCGCGCATCCTCGGCAACGCCGCCCGCCAAACGTCGCCGTCGACGGGGCGCAGCGGCGCCCGCTGCCAGGCCTCAGCGCCTACTTCGCGGAAGAACACCCAGCACGACTCGGCGTCCACCTGCGCGTCGCCGAGCGAGCGCAGCCACGCCGACACGGCGACGCCCTGCGCGCCGGCGTCCACCTGCGCAGGCAGCGGCGCATGCGCGAGGCGGAGCATGTCGCGGTCGAACACCGCGCGCGAGCGGCAGTGCAGCGCGTCGAAGTGCAGCCACTGGTCCCAGGCGAATCCAACCACCTCGTGGCCAGGCATCGCCGCCCGCCACGTCGCGAGCGCGGCTTGGTCGCCGTCGACCTGGTAGAGCGGCACCAGCACCTTATCGTTGAGGATCAGCGAGTTGGTGTAGGCTGCGATCGGTTCGTTCTCGTCGAACTCGCGCACCTTCACGCGCGGGCAGTCGACGCGCAGGATCTGATAGGGCCTGCCGAACGCGTTCTTCAGCTGGCGGAGCTTGTCGAGGTTGCGCTCGATCGGGGCCTCCTCGTTGTGGCCCTTTGGCGGCCGCTTGACCAGCAGCCGCTCGGCGTCGAGCACCTTGAGCCAGCAGTCGATGTGCTGGATGCCGACGACCTCGGTGTTCTCGAGCACCACCAGCCGGCCGATGCCCAGCCGAGCCCGCAGATGCGCGCGCAGCTCGGCCTCCGTGACGTGCGCGCGGGCCTCGTCCAGCAGCGATCGGGTGCAAAACGCGGTGCCGTGGCCGTCGTTCAAGAAGTTGCCGCCCGTCAACGTCGCGGGGAACGGGACGAGCTGCGCGCCGAAGCGCTGCGCGAGCTCGCCGCTGACCGCGTCGTCTCCGGGCCCGGTTTCGATCGTCATCTCCGGCGCGCGGTCCTTCGGCTCCCGGTCGTAGATCGGGTAGCCCGCGAACACGTGGTCGACCATGCACCAGCGGCCTTGGCCGTCGAACAGCTGGTGCGGTCCCCAGTCGCGCGGCCACTCGGAGTCGGCCGAGCAGCGGACGAGCTGCACGTGCTCGGGCGCGACCCCGAGCTCCTCCATCCTGGCGCGCGCTGCCGCCTCGTCGGCCTCGTTGACGAGCAGGAACAGGACGTCGTCCTCGGCCAGCTCCACCACGCAGGCGTCCGGCACGCGCAGCGGCCAGCGCACCATCGCGCCGCGCGCGGGCTCCCACTCGGCGATCATCCGCACGGGCGGCGTCGGCAGCTGGGGCGATGGGGCGGCGGCCGCCGCCAGGAGCGAGACAGTCGGGCAGAGGAGCGGCAGCAGCGTCATTCGGTTCTCCTGGTTCGAACGCAGCGTAGCGGCCCCGCCGGCGAGAACCGACCGCGCAAGGACGGCCCGACCCCGCAGCGAACGCCGCGTGTCGCGGCGCGCGCCTAGCGGCTAACGTTCGGGCATGACCCCCTCGCCCATCCTCCGGCTCAGCCTCGTCGCGCTCGCGGCTGTCGCCGCTACGGCCGCCGCGCGCGCGCAGGCCCGGACCGGCGTCGACGTGCTCGCCGCAGATGGCTGCGCTGCGCTACGCGGCCGCAAGGTCGGCCTGATCACCAACCACACCGGGCGCACCGCGGACGGCCGACGCACGGTCGACGTGATCGCCGCGGGCGACGGCGTCGAACTGACGGCGCTGTTCTCGCCCGAGCACGGCTGGCAGGGCGTGCTCGACGAGAAGGTCGGCGACACCGTCGACGCCGCGACCGGCCTCAAGGTGTTCTCGCTGTACGGCGAGACGCGCCGGCCGACCGCCGAGATGCTGCAGGACGTGCTCGACT
>CAZTQF010000755.1:0-1898 GCA_964615255.1 uncultured candidatus Brocadiaceae bacterium
TCGCGCCGCCGCCGGCGTGGAGCGCGGCGCGCGATCCGGACGTCGCCGTGGTCGCGCGGGCCGCCGACGCGGCCGCGGTCGACGCTCTGGCCGAACAGGTCGCGCGCCAGGAGCGCCGGCCGTCGCACCTGGTGCTGGTGTCGGATGCGCCGCTCAAGAGCGAGGCGCTGGAACGGCTCGGCCGACGCGCGCCGTGGCTGGAGCTCGTCGAGGCTGCGCCTGCCGAGGCCGCCGCCTCGCTGGAGGCGGCGGCTTGCGACCTGTGGGCGGTCTTCGACGCGGGCGCACACTACGGCGCGGCCTATCTGGACGACGCCGTGGCTGCGTCTCGCTATGCGAGGACGCCGCTGTTCGGGCGCGCCGCGCACTTCGTCGTCGACGACGGCGGCGGTCACCGCCTGGAGCGCAGGGAGGACGAGCACCGTGAGGTCGCTGAGGTGCCGGCGGCGTCGCTGGTCGCGCGCGCGGAGCGCGCCGACGCCGCGGCGTTCGCTGCGGCGCTCGCCGGCGGCATGTTCCGCGCCGAGCCTGGCTCTGTTTGCGCGCTGCACCGCTTCAACTTCGCGACGGCGCCGCCGCGGGACGCGGCTGCGGTCGACCTCGCCTGGAGGCGCAGATAGTGCCCAAGGTCCTGGTCTACGGCGAACAGGACCTCAACCTCGTCGACGGCTCCTCGGTCTGGCAGGCATCGGTCGTCGAGGTGCTCGCCGGCGTGCCGGGCGCGGCGGTCGATGTCCTGCTCCGCACGCCGATCCACCGCGACATCCTGGTCGGCGACCTGCGTCGCTCCCCGGAGGTGACGTTCCTCGATCCGTGGGACGGTCTGGTGGGGTGCGGCGTCCCGCGCGAGCCGCGCCTCAACGCTGAGCAGGCGGCGCTCTACGTCGACCTGCTGTACGAGGAGCGGCACTACGACGCGGTCCTGCTGCGCGCGCCGCAGGTCGCGCGCGCGCTGCTGCGCGCCCCCGCGACGCTCGCGCGGTGCTGGATCTACTTGACCAGCGACAGCTCACTCACCGGCGCGGGAGCCGACGCGCGCCGCCTACTCGCCGGCGCGCAGCGCGTGCTCTGCCAGACGCCGGAGGTGCGAGACGCGCTCGGCGACGTCCTCGATGTCGTGCCCGAGGGAAGGGTCACGATCCTGCCGCCGATGATCCGGCCCTGGACCGGCGCCCTGCCGCGGCGCGTGGAGGCGGAGCCGTTCCGGCTCTGCTATTCGGGCAAGTTCTCGGCGGACTACCTGATCGAGGAGATCGTCGCCGCGTTCGTGCGCGCCCGCGCCGCGGTCCCGGCGCTCGAGCTGCACGTCTTCGGCGACAAGTTTCACGGCGACGACGCCTTCCGGTCCCGGGTGCAGGCGCTGTTCGAGGGCACGCCTGGGCTGACCTGGCACGGCGCCAAGCCGCGCCACCTCGTCAACGAGGCGTTGTCAGCTTGCCACGTCGGCGTCTCGTGGCGGAGCGAGGTGTACGACCGGTCGCTCGAGCTGTCGACCAAGGTCCTGGAGTACGCGACGCTCGGGCTGCCCGTGCTGCTCAACCCGACGCCCATCCAGCGCCGGGTCTTCGGCGACGACTACGGCTGCTACGTCGCCTCCGCCGACGACTTCGTCCGCGCGATCACGGGCCTCGCCCGCGACGAAGCGGCGTTCACCAGGGCACAGCGGCGCGTTCGGGCGCTCGCCGAGGGCTACGGGTTCCCGTCGGCGTCGCGCACGCTCGGCGCAGCGCTCGAGGTTGACGCGGCGACGGTCCGCGCGCAGCCGCGCACGCGCGCCACCCGCGTGCTGCTCGCAGGGCACGACCTGAAGTTCGCCACGCTCGTCGAGCGCTACTTCCGCGAGCACCGCGGCGACCGCGTCGAGGTCGACGTCTGGCGCGGACACGAGCAGGCCGAGA
>CAZTQF010000756.1:0-1894 GCA_964615255.1 uncultured candidatus Brocadiaceae bacterium
CGCCGAGCGGGAACAGGGTGCGATGGAGCGCCGCGCGCTCGACCCCGAACAGGTAGTAGGTCTGGTCCTTGTTGGCGTCGGCCGCGAGGTGCAGCTCGCCGTCGCCGACCTGCGCGTAGTGCCCGGTCGCGACCATCTCCGCGCCGACGTCGTCGGCCAGCTGGAAAAGGTGCCCGAACTTCAGGTGCTGGTTGCACAACACGCAGGGATTCGGCGTCCGGCCCGCGCGGTACTCGGCCGCGAAGTGGTCCATCAGCGCGCCGAACTCCTGCTCGTAGTCCACGGAGTAGAACGGGATGCCCAGACGATCTGCGACCACCGACGCGTCGCGCGCGTCGCTCGCCGAGCAGCAGGACTTCTCCTGTGCGGACTTGCCCGCGACGCCGTTGCGCATGAACACGCCGACGACGTCGTGGCCCTGCTGCTGCAGCATCAGGGCGACGACGCTGCTGTCGACACCTCCAGACATGGCCGTGAGCACCCGCATCGCGAAGCCGGGCCGCTCGCAGGCAGCTCGGCGAAGCCAAGGATGGAGTTCTTTGACTGCAACGCAAGCCGCGGCGTCCCTATACTGCCCGGCCGCTTTCGAACGCAGGCGCGCGCGCGCCGCCGACCGACAGCCTCGGACCCCTCCCGCCGCAGCAGGCCCCTCCCACGACGATGTCGCAGACCAGCTTCCTCCTCCCCGTCACGTTCGCACGCTTCCAGGATCCCAGCACGCGCTCGGACGCGCCAGCGGGCGGAGCCGGCGGGACGGCGGCGCCCGGCGCCGGCGGCGCGACCGCCGCGGGCACCCAGACGCCGGCGACGGGCCCTTCGGGCCAGCCCCAGGGCCCCTGCGCGGGCGACGGCATGCTCTGGATGATGCCGATGTTCCTGGTGCTGATGTACTTCTTCATGATCCGCCCGGAGCAAAAGCGGAAGAAGGAGCAGCAGAACCTGCTGGCCTCGATCAAGCAGGGCGACCGCGTCGTCACCATCAGCGGCATGCACGGCGAGGTCAGCAGCCTGACGGACGCGACCGTCACCCTGCGCGTCGACACGGTGCACATGACCTTCGATCGCAGCTCCGTGGCGAGGATCGTGCGTGACGACAGCTCCGACGGGGGCAAGACCGCGAGCTGAGGACAGACCCGCCGGGCAAGGCGAGCGACACCTGGGCCGCCGCGTCCGGTCCTGGCGGCAGCCAGCGAGCGGCGCCGCGGGGGAGCAGGCCGCCTGCGCCGTGCTCTCCCGGCGCGGGCTGCGCGTGGTGGCCCGCAACCTCCGCACCCGACACGGCGAGATCGACGTGCTCTGCCGACGCGGCCGGCTGTGGGTCGCGGTCGAGGTCAAGGCGCGGTCCCACCACCCAGCGCCGGAGCGGTGCGTCCGGACCGGGCAGCTGGACCGGATCGAGCGGGCCCTCCGGTCGGTCGCAGCGCAGCTTCGGCCGCTGCCTCGGCGGTTGCGCATCGACGTCGTTGCCGTACGCTGGACCGCGCGGGACGGCGCCCGCTCGTCCCCACCCGAGGTCCAGCACTTCCAGGCGCTCCGAACCCTCTCGCCCAACCCCGATGGCATAGGGTTCTCCCGCGCAACTCCAGATGCAAACGACGCTTCGTCGATTTGCGGAGCAAGGCATTGGCGCCTCTTCCTCCTGATGGTCACCCTCGCGGAACAGATGATCCCCCGCCGCAAGCTCGTCTTGCTGCTGAGCGAGAACCTGCTGTTCACGCTGGTGATCCTCATCGGCACGAGCGCGCCGCCGCTGAGCAGCCAGAGCTTCTGGCTGTTCGAGCCGTCCCTGGATCTGCTGCGCGGGTTCGCGACCAGCTTCGCGATCGCGGTCTTCTGCCAGGCGGCGCTCAGCTACAACGACCTCTACGACTGGAAGGTCGCGCAGAACCGCGCG
>CAZTQF010000757.1:0-1885 GCA_964615255.1 uncultured candidatus Brocadiaceae bacterium
CTGGGGGGTCCTGAGCACCGCCGCCATCGGGACCGATAAGGTCATTCCTGCGATGCAGCGCGCCGAGTTGTGCGAGGTCGCGGCGATCGCCTCGCGAGACCTCGGCAAGGCGCGAGCCGCCGCGGACAAGCTGGGGATCGCTGCGGCCTACGGTTCGTACGAAGAGCTGCTCTCGGACCCCGGCGTCGACGCGATCTACAACCCGCTGCCGAACCACTTGCACGTGCCGTGGTCCATTCGCGCGCTCGAAGCAGGCAAGCACGTGCTCTGTGAGAAGCCGATCGGGTTGACGTCCGGCGAAGGCCAGCAGCTGGTCGACGCCGGCAAGCTGCACCCCGAGCTGAAGTTGATGGAGGCGTTCATGTATCGCCACCACCCGCAGTGGGTGCGCGCCCGCCAGATCGTCCGCGACGGCGGGATCGGCGAGCTGCGCACGATCCAGTCGGCCTTCGCGTACTTCAACGACGACGCCGGCAACATCCGCAACATGGCCGACATGGGCGGCGGCGCGATGATGGACATCGGGTGTTACCCGATCTCCTTGTCCCGGCTCCTCTTCGATCAGGAGCCGGAGCGGGTCTTTGGCGCTGTCGAGATCGACCCGCGGTTTGAGACCGACCGGTTGGCATCGGCGATCTTGGACTTCGGCGCGGGCACTTCGACGTTCACCTGCTCGACGCAGCTCGCGCCGTATCAGCGCGTGCACATCTTCGGAACCGAGGGGCGGGTGGAGATCGAGATCCCGTTCAACGCGCCGCCGGACGCGCCGTGCAAGATGTGGCATCAACGGGGAGAGGAGATCGAGGAGATCCAGCTGGACACGTGCGATCAGTACGGCATCCAGGGCGACCTGTTCGCGCGCGCGATCCTGGAAGACGCCGAAGTGCCCACGCCGATCGAGGACGCCGTCGCCAACATGCGCGTGATCGAAGCGGTGTTCCGCAGCTCGGCGTCGGGTCGCTTTGAGGCCATGTGATCGCCGCCGCTGTCGCGGAGAACGAGGTCGTATTCGTGCGGTGCTGACCGTGGCGTCGGCGGTCATCAGCCAACCGTCGATGGCTACCGTTCAGCTCAGCGTTGAGGCGGCGCGCGCAGCGGGCCACGCAAAGGCCGTCTACCGGTCGGACTTCCGTCCGCTCAAGCACACGCCACCCGCGTCAGCGCGGCGAAGCCGGCCCGTGCGCGCTGCCGCGGCCGCTGGGGTGGGTCCTGGTGCAGGTCGCGAGCGGATATACTCAGCGAAGTCTCGCCGCCGCAACCTCGCGCTCCCATGAAGCAACTCGTCGCCTGTCTCACCGTAGGTCTGCTCGCCGTCCCGGCGGCCGCGCAGACCAAGCTGCTCGCGTCGAACGGCATGCCCGGCGACAACTACGGCCAGGGAGTGGCGATCGAAGGCGACCTCGCGGTCGTCGGCGCGCCCGAGGCCGACCCTGTGTTCGGCGGCGAGGGCATCATCTATGTCTACGAGCGCACGGCCACAGGCTGGGTCGAGACCGCGCAGCTGATCCCGGGCGATCCGCAGCTTGTGCAGCTGCTCGGCTTCGACGTCGACGTCAGCGGCGACCTGATCGTCGGCGGCGCCGACTTCGACGGGCTGGTGCAGGGCAACCCGATCGTGGGCGCGGCCTACGTGTTCCGCCGGACGGGCGGCGTGTGGGGGCAGGTCGCCAAGCTGAAGCCAGGCGACCTGTCGAGCATCCAGTTCTTCGCGCACCGGGTCGCGGTCGACGGCGTCACGGTGCTCGGCAGCTCGACCGGCGACCCGACGCTCGGTCAGAGCGCGGGCGCGGTCTACGTCTTTCGCGAAGTGGCCGGCGCGTTCACGCAGATCGACAAGCTGTTCGCGTCCGACGGCGCGGCGTTCGACGAGTTCGGCTACAGCCTC
>CAZTQF010000758.1:0-1885 GCA_964615255.1 uncultured candidatus Brocadiaceae bacterium
GTGGCTGGCCCTCTTGGGGTCGGCCTGCGAAGCGCCGGGTGTCCTCGGCGGCGGCGGCGCCAGCGCTTGGCGGCCCGCGCCGTGCGACGACGCGGCCGCGCTCGCCGCGTGGAGCCGCGCGCGCGAGGCGATCTCGCGGGGCGGCGACCGCGCTGCGTTGCCGCTGCTGCAGCAGGCGATCGCCGGCTGTCCGGAGCTCGTCCGCGCGCACTGCGCCTACCAGGACGCCGCGCGTCGCCTCGGCGGGGTCGCCATGGAGGAGATGGTCGCGCGCTACGCGTCGGCCCCAGCGAGCGCTGCGCCGCTCGCGACCTACCTGCGGGCGCGGCTCGCAGAGACCGCCTACGCGCAGGCCAACGACCTCACGAGGCTGCTGGAACAGCACCCCGGGTTTGCGTGGGCGCGCCTGTCGCTCGCGCGCGTCGATCGTGGCCAGGGGCGACTGGCGGAGGCCCTGCGCGGGTTCGAGCGCGCGCGCAGCACAGCGCCGGATCTCGTCGAAGCGTCGCTCGAGCGCGCGCAGGTGCTCGTGGAGCTCGGCAGGGCGCGAGAGGCTGCGCGGGACTACGAGGCCTACCTAGAGGCTCGCCCGCGAGACCTCGTCGCGGTCCGCGAGCTGGTCTCGCTGCTGCTCTACCGGCTGGGCCGGGTCGACGCGGCGACCGCGTGGATCGAGCGGCTCGAGGCTTTGGGCGATCGGTCTGTGGCGCTCCGCATGGATCGCGCCGCGGCGCTGTGGCGCAGCGGTCGACCCCGGCCGGCCGCGGAGGCCTACCTGACAATCCTCGAAGAGGCCCCGAGCGAGGCGCGCGCGGCGCTCAACATCGGTCTGATCTACTATGAGGTCGTGCCCCGCGATGAGCTGTCCCGGCGGAGGTTCTGGCCCAAGGCGCGTGATGCGTTCCGCATCTTCTTGGCGAACACGCGCGCCGACGGCGACGACGGCGACGAGCGCTTCGAGCGGACCTGGGCCGTCCCGTACCGTCTCCGCCGGATCGCGGAGCTGCTTGGCCCAGCGCCTCCCGGGCCGCCTCAACCTGCGTCGCTCGCCTGGCCGGCGGATGGCTGAGTCGAGGTTCGGTCCGGGCGCCAGGCGGCTTGCAGAAGGCCCGTATCTGCGCTTCGCTGGCGTCGCAGCGCCGCGCTGCGACGGGAAGACGTCATGAGAGTCCTTCAGATCGTGCCCAGGATCGCGACCGAGAGCAGCGGGCCGTCGCTCTCGGTCCCGTCGCTGTGCCGCGCGCTCGCGGAGCGCGGGGACGACGTCGAGCTGTACGCGCTGGAGCCCGCGGCAGCCAAGCCGATCTTCGACCGCGTGCGCTACTTCCCGTGCGCGCCGCTGCCGTTCGCGCATCGGCTCGGCTGGTCGCCGCGCATGCGGCGGGCGCTCGAGCGGGAGTCGCGCGCCTTCGACGTCGTGCACACCAGCAGCCTCTGGATGATGCCGAACATCTACCCTGGCCTCGTCCGCGAGCGCGGCGACTCCAAGCTGGTCATCAGCCCGCGCGGGACGCTGTCCGCCTGGTCGCGCGCGCGCTCGAAGCTGCGCAAAGCGGCGGTGTGGCGGCTGGGGCAGCGCGCGGCGCTGGAGGCGGCAGACTGCATCCACGCGACCTCCGTAGAGGAGCTTCGCGACGTCCGTCGGATGGGGCTGAAGATGCCCGTCGCCCTCATCCCGAACGGGGTGGACTGTCCCGAGGACTTCGCGGAGCGCGACGTGAGCCGGAGCAGGCGGACGTGCCTGTTCCTCGCGCGGATCCACCCGACGAAGGGCGTCGACCGCCTCCTCGAGGCGTGGCGGCGGCTGGCGGCCGACTTCCCGGCGTGGGACTGCAAGATCGCGGGGCCGCTCGACTCGGCCTACGCCGAGCAGCTGCAGGCAGAC
>CAZTQF010000759.1:0-1884 GCA_964615255.1 uncultured candidatus Brocadiaceae bacterium
GCGCTACATGCTCTCGCGCATGCCGCACATCGACGTGGTCGTCGGACCGTCGGCGTTCGGGGACATCGACGACACCGTCGAGCGCGCGCGCGCCAAGAACGCGCAGCTGGCGGCGAGCCGGGAGCCGGCGCGTTCCCGCCACGACGTGGTCGGGGCGGGGGTGCTGAGCGTCGACGAGGGCGTCAGCGGCGACCGGATCCGACGCGATGTCCGTGTCCGGCCGCTGAAGAGCCAGGCCTACATGTCGATCATGCGGGGCTGCAACATGCCGTGCAGCTACTGCATCGTGCCGACGACTCGGGGCGACGAGATCTCGCGGCCGATCGCGGACCTCGTGGATGAGGCCAACCGCCTGTGCGACGACGGCGTCACCGAGATCACGCTGCTGGGGCAGACCGTCAACGCCTATGGCCGAGACCTCAAGGGACAGGACGCCACCCTCGCGCGGCTCCTTCGGAGCCTCCACGAGATCCCGGCGCTGCGCCGGCTCGCGTTCATCACGTCGCACCCGAACTTCCTGAGCCCGGACCTGATCGACGCGATCGCGGAGCTGCCGAAGGTCGCGCGGTTCCTGCACCTCCCCGCCCAGTCGGGCAGCAACCGGGTGCTCAAGGCCATGCGGCGGGGCTACACCGTCGAGCGCTACAAGAAGCGCATCGACCAGCTCTGGTCGCGAGCGCCCGACGTCGAGCTGCACAGCGACTGGATCGTCGGCTACCCGGGCGAGACGGCCGAGGACTTCGAGGAGACGGTCGCGTTCTGCCGGGAGATCGGCTTCGCGCAGAGCTACGTCTTCAAGTATTCGCCGCGCCCCGGGACCCTCGCGAGCGACCTCGTCGACGACGTCCCGACCGCCGAGAAGGAGCGGCGCAACCAGGTCCTGCTGGCGGTGCAAGAAGAGCTCACGGCGGACAAGCACCGCGCGCTGCTCGGTGAGACCGTCGAGGTGCTGGTCGAGGGACCGAGCAAGGTCGCGGGGCGCATGACGGGGCGCACGGCGCAGCATCGGCTGGTCCACTTCGACAGCGTCGACGCCGCGCTCGCCGGGCAGTACGTGCCCGTGCGCGTGACCGAGGCCCTGGCGCATTCGTGCGTGGGGGAGCTGCTGCCCCACGACGCGGCCGAGCGCGGCCGCCACGACGCCGTCGAGGGCGCGGAGTGAGCAGCGAAGAAGAGCTGATGCGCGAGGCGCTGCTGCTCGCCGAGCGCGGGCGCTTCGAGGTCGAGCCGAACCCGCGCGTCGGCTGCGTGCTCCTCCGCGAGGGCGAGGTCGTAGCGCGCGGTTGGCACGAGTTCTTCGGCGGCCGCCACGCCGAAGCGATGGCGCTCGAAGAGGCGCGCGACCGCGGCGTCAGGGCCGACACCGCGGTCGTGACGCTGGAGCCCTGTTCGACGGAGCAGGGGGCGGACGGCAAGAAGACGCCCCCGTGCGCGCGGGCGCTGATCGAGGCGGGCATCCAGCGGGTCGTGATCGGGGCGGTGGATCCGGACCCTAGGCACCGCCGCGCGGGCATCGACCTGCTCGAGGAGGCGGGCGTGGAGGTGCTCGACGGCGTGCTGGCGTCTCGATGCGACGAGCTCTACGTGCCGTTCCGCAAGGCGCTGCAGCTGGACCGGCCGTGGATGCTCTGCAAGTGGGCGATGACCCTGGACGGCAAGACCGCAGCGCCGACCGGCGAGGCGCGCTGGATCAGCGGCCCGGCGGCCCGCAAGAAGACGCACGAGCTGCGGGCGCACTGCGACGGCGTGATGGTCGGCTTCCGAACCGCCCAGATCGACGACCCCGAGCTGACGGTGCGACACGTCGAGGGCGAGCAGCCGGTGCGCATCGTGATCGACCCGCTGGGAGAGATCGACGACGACAGCAACCTCGTGCGGACGGCG
>CAZTQF010000760.1:0-1879 GCA_964615255.1 uncultured candidatus Brocadiaceae bacterium
GCCTTCTACGGCCCGAAGATCGACGTCAAGATCAAGGACAGCCTCGGCCGCACGTGGCAGTGCTCGACGATCCAGTGCGACTTCAACCTGCCCGAGCGGTTCGACATGACCTACATCGACCAGGACGGCGCCAAGACCCGCCCCGTCATGGTGCACAGAGCGCTGCTGGGCTCGCTCGAGCGCTTCTTCGGGGTCCTGGTGGAGCACCACGGCGGCGCGTTCCCGGTGTGGCTGGCGCCGACCCAGGCGGTCGTGCTCTCGGTGGGGGAGCGCCACGCCGACGCGGCCGAGGCGATCGCGCGGGGCTTGAAGGAGGAGCACCACCGCGTCGACGCCGACACCAGCGGGTGGAAGATCGGCGCGAAGATCCGTCACCACCTCTGGCAGGAGAAGGTGCCGCTGGTCGCGGTCCTCGGCGACCAGGAGATCGACGAGGGCACGGTCGCGGTGCGCTCGCGGAAGGACGGGGACCTCGGCGTCATGAAGGTCGAGGCCTTCGCCGAGCTGCTCAAGACCCACGCGGCCGAGCGGCGCTGATCGCCGCGCCGGAAGCGGTCGCGGCGACCGCGCGCTTTGGGCTAGAGTCTCGCGGATGCGGACCCTGCTCAGTCTGACTGTCGTCACGTTCGCGCTGCTCGCGTGCGGCTGCTCGTCTCCTCGCAGCCACACCCCCGAGATCCGGCGGCTCTACGGCGAAGCGTCCAAGCGGCGCATCCGCAACCCCGTGATCGTGGTGCACGGGATCCTCGGCGCGCGGCTGGAGCACCGCGAGACGAGGCAGACGGTGTGGGGCGCGTTCACGTCCTCGGCGGCGGATCCGGAGACGCGGGACGGCGCCGTGCGGTTGGCGGTCCCGTTCGCGGACCTGCTGACGCAGCGGGCGCCGGACCTCGCGCGCGCCAGCGTGATCGCCACGGGGCCGCTCGAGGCCATCAAGCTCGGCCTGCTGTTCGCGGTCGTGAACGTCGGCGTCTACCGGGACATCCTGAAGACCCTCGGGGTCGGCGGCTACCGTGACCCGGTGGGGGTCGATCCCTCGTCGCCGCAGTACAGCCTCGACCACTTCACCTGCTTCACCTTCTTCTACGACTGGCGCCGGGACAACAGCGTCAACGCCGTCGAGTTCGGCCGCTTCCTCAAGAACACGCGGGCGCGGATCGACCGCGGCGCGCGCCGGCGCGTCGAGCGGCTCCGCGACGAGGGCACGCCCGAGGCGCGCGCCGAAGCCGACGAGCTGGCGGCGTGGCTGGAGGCGGGCTACCGCTTCGACGTGGTCGCCCACTCGATGGGCGGGCTGGTCACGCGCTACTTCCTCCGCTACGGCGACGCGCCGCTGCCCGAGGACGGCTCAGCACCCGAGGTGACGTGGGCCGGAGCGGCGGAGCTCGACCGCGTGGTCCTCGTCGGCACGCCCAGCCTCGGCTCCATGGACGCGCTCCAGAACCTCGTCAAGGGCTTCTCGCCCGGGCCGCCGCTGCTGCCGGAGTATCCGGCCGCGATCCTCGGCACGATGACCTCGATCTACCAGCTGCTGCCCCGGGGAGAAGGCCTCGTGGTCGACGAGGCCGGCGCCCCGATGGACGTGGATCTGTTCGACGTCGACGTCTGGGATCAGAACGACTGGGGGCTGTTCGCGCCCGACGCCGACGAGTTCCTCCGCTGGTTCTTGCCGGGCGTCGACGACCGCGCCGAGCGCCGCAGCAGGGCGCGCGCGGCGCTGACCAACGTGCTGGCGCGGACCAGGCGATTCCACCGCGCGATCGACCGCCCCGCGCCTGGCTGCCCCGTCGAGATGCGCCTGTTCGCGGCCGACACGGAGCCGACCATCGCGCGCGTGCGCATGCTCGAGCGCGACGGCAAGCTCGTGCCCACGTTCGAC
>CAZTQF010000761.1:0-1878 GCA_964615255.1 uncultured candidatus Brocadiaceae bacterium
GACGTCGGCACAGAGCCGATGAGCCTGACCGGCGACGACGAGTTCACCTGGACGATCGACTCGGTCGTCAGCGACCTCGAGCTGAGCGTGCAGGGTGGCGACTCGCTGCCGGTCGGCCTCAGCGTCCGCGTCGTGGAGCGACCGACGGTCGGCGACCTCGCGATCCGGGTGCAGCTGCCTGAGTACATGGAGCGCGAGCCGTTCGACGTGCCGCCCACCGAGGGCGAGCTGCGGCTGCCTTCGGGCGCGCAGCTGTCGATCTCCGGCCGGAGCAAGAAGCCGCTGCAGCAGGCGTTCCTGCTGTTCGGCAGCGACCGCAAGGTGCCGCTGACCGTCGGCGAGGACCAGCAGGCGTTCGCGGGCACGTTCTCGCCTACCGAGTCCGGACTGATGGTCGTCGACGTGATCGACCGCGACAGCCTCGGCGCGGGTTCACCGCCCAAGCTGCTGCTGCGCGTCGGCGAGGACAAGACGCCCAACGTCGACTTCCGCCTCCGCGGCATCGGCTCGTCGATCACCTACGAGGCGCGCATCCCGGGCGCGCTGCGGGTGCGCGACGACTTCGGGCTGCGCGCGGTCGGCGCGACGATGCGTTACCAGGAGGACAACCCGCAGACGCGCGGCGAGGGCGCGACGCCGCTGCCGCCGATGCCGTGGGCGGACGCCGAGCCGATCTACGACGCGCAGCTGCAGCGCAGCGCGCTGCGCTACGAGGCCGAGGCCAGCGTCGACCTGCTCACCTGGAACAAGGTGCGCGACCAGAGCTCGCCCGAGAACCCCATCCGGCCCGGCATGCTGTTCTCGCTGCGCTACTCGGCGAAGGACAACTTCGGCCCGGGGGAGCCGCACGAGGGCTTCGGCGAGACGATGACGTTTCGCGTCGTGCCGCGTGACCAGCTGATCGAGGAGCTGCGCCGCCGACAGGTCGAGCAGCGCGCCGAGCTGCAGCAGATCGCCGACCTGGAGGCGTCCGGGACCCTCGAGCTCAGCGAGACGGTCAACCCCGCCGAGGCCGGCGACAAGCAGCAGCAGGCGACGGCCAAGTTCCGCGTCTTCGCGCGGCGCCAGCAGGCGCTGGGTCGCCGCGTGCGCTTCGTCGGCGAGGCCTACCAGCGCATCCTGTGGGAGCTCGAGAACAACCGCCTGATCGAGGAGAACAAGGTCCGGCAGATCGAGGCCGTCATCACGGCCCCGCTGGCGCAGCTCGCCAAGGAGGCCTTCCCCGCCACGGCCCGGCTCGTCAGCGACTTCGTCAGGACCCGCGAGGAGTCCGTAAGAGTTCTTGCTGTAGAGGGTTACCGAGAAATCAGCCGGCGCCTCGCGGAGATCATCAAGGCGATGGAGCAAGCCGAGACGCTGGCTGCCCTACTCGAAGAACTCCGGAATGTGATTAACCTGGAGACCGACGCGATCTCGGACGTCAAGCGCCGGATCAAGGACCGCGAAGACAGCCTCTTCCAGCGGAAGAAGCCGAAGAAGAACCGAGACTGATCGTCTGAATGCCTGAACCGGTCGTCGTGCCCCCGGCGTTCGGCTCCCTGAGGTGCCCATGATTTCACGAACCATCGCCGCGCTGGCGACCCTGCTGCTGATGACGCTGACGCCCACGGCGTCGGTGCTCACCGCCCAGCAGGACCCGCCGACCGCAGCCCAGAGCAAGCAGCAGCTCGCCGAGGGCAAGTTCAAGGAGCTGACCGACCGCATGCAGAAGCTCATGGTCGTCCTGCAGAAGGACGAGCCGGAGGAGAGCAAGCTGCTCGGCGCGGGCCTGCGCTACGTGCAGGAGAAGCAGCTCCACCAGCGCTTGGAGCTCGCCGGCGCGATGCTGAAGCAGCAGCGCTGGGAATCCAAACCACGCTGCCTCAGTTTACTGAGAGG
>CAZTQF010000762.1:0-1876 GCA_964615255.1 uncultured candidatus Brocadiaceae bacterium
ACCAGCCGGGCGGCCCGCACATCATCGAGGACCACTTCATCGAGGAAGTGCTCGACCCGGACAGCGGCGAGCCGATGGGCTACGGCGAACGCGGCGAGCGCGTCGTGACCTCCTTCGGCCGCGGCTTCATCCCGCTGATCCGCTACAAGACCAAGGACTTGGTCTGCAAGGTGCCGCACACCCAGTGCGACTGCGGCCGCACTGGCGACATCTACGAGGGCGGCATCCTCGGCCGCGTCGACGACATGAAGCTGATCCGCGGCACCAACGTCTACCCGCGCGCCGTCGAGGCGGTCGTGCGCGAGCACAGCGAGGTCGAGGAGTTCCAGATCATCATCTCGCGGCGCGACGACGTGCAGGACGAGATCACCGTCAAGGTCGAGCTGAAGCCCGACCAGAAGGACGTCTGGCCGCGCCTGCAGGCGCAGCTCGGCAAGGACCTCGCCGACGCACACGAGGGCCTGCGCTTCAACGTCGAGCTCGCCGCGCAGGGCGAGCTGCCCCGCTTCGAGCTGAAGGCCAAGCGCCTCCAGGACCTCCGCCCGCAGTACTGAGGAGCAACCACGATGACCGACTCGACCAAGGACCTCCTCGGCAACGACCTCACCGCCGACGAGCAGGAGCTCGTCGACCTCTACCAGAGGCTCAAGACGATGAGCGCTCGCGACGACCTGCCGCCGGTAGCCACCGCCAACGTCAAGCAGGCGATGGTGCTGCTCTGGAACGCCTGCAACGACCTCGCGCTGCTGCACGAGGAGCCCGGCTGCGACTAGCGCTCGTGAGGGCGGCCAGCCGGACAGCCCCAAGCCCTTGCCGGCAAGGGAGCTAGGCTCGTCCCCGGACCACGGAGTGCTTATAAATCTCACCCATGTGTGAGAATTATTGATACTCGACGACAGATTCTTACTATTCATGGCGACAAAAGAGCCATGAGCACAACAAATCGAAGCGGAGATCAAGACCGCCTGGAGGCCCTGGAGGCCACCGGGCGCGTGAGCTCCAGCGAGGCCGCCGCGCTGCGTGAGGCGCTGGAACAACAGGCCGAGCGAAGCCCGGGGAACGACCCTGCCGCCGGGGTCGAGTTGAGCAAGCTCAACGCGACCGCGCGCGCCTTCTTGAGCGGCGCCATCGACGAACCGACCCTGCGCCAGCGCGGCAACCGGTCGCTGCTCTTGGCAGCGGTCCTGTTCAACCTGGTCTGGTACGTCGTCTGGGCGCTGCTCAGAGACGACTGGTCGCTCTACGCGTTCGGCTGTAGCACCCTGGTAGCCGCCGCTTGGGCCCTGGCGCTGCACTGGTTCGTTGTCGTGCCGGCGCGCAACAAGCTGATCCGCCTCCGCGCCGAGGCGGGCGCGCTCCGACCGCTCGCGAGCGCCGACGCCCAGCAGTGCCCGACGTGTCTGAGCGAGGACTTCAAGGTGATGGGGCCCGATCACTGGACCATGCGCCACTGGGTCCTCAACCCCGGCCTCGCCATCAACGAGGTCCTGCTGGGACAGCGCGTCCCCAAGACCCTCCGGACCTGCAGCAGCTGCGGCGGGAGCTCGTGCGCGTGCCCGCACTGCAACCAGTCGATCGACCTGGTGCAATGGAGCCGCGGGAACGCGTTCGGCAACTGGGGCGGCCTGCGATGCCCGCACTGCGACGGCGAGATCGAGTCGCTGTGCAACGTCTTCGCGTGGCCCTTCCGCGCCGTCGGCAAGCTGCTCGCCACGCCGTTCCGCTCGGGAGGTGCGCGATGAGCCGCTCCTTCGGCGAGTGCCCGAGCTGCAGCAGCCGTATGCGCATCGAGACGCTCAGCTGCTGGCAATGCGGCACCAAGGTCTCGGGGCAGATCTCGATCCCGCTCGTGGCCAGACTGCCCGAAGAGCAGACC
>CAZTQF010000763.1:0-1873 GCA_964615255.1 uncultured candidatus Brocadiaceae bacterium
GGCGCGCAGCGCGATCTCCGTCTTGCCGAAGCCGACGTCGCCGCACAGCAGCCGCTCCATCGGGGCCTCCTTCTCCAGGTCCGCCTGCACCTCGGCCCAGGCGCGCGCCTGGTCCTGCGTGTCGCGGAACGGGAAGTTGTCGAGGAAGTCGCGCTCCAGCGGGTCGTGCGGGTACGGCGCGCGCTTGGTCAGCTGGCGCTTGCTCTGCACCTCGAGCAGCTCGGCGGCGAGGCCACAGCGACTCGGAGACCTGCTCCTTGCGGCGCTGGAAGCCCTTGCCGCCCAGCTTGTCGAGCGGCGCCTTGCCGCCGCTGCCGACGTACTTCTGGACGAGGTGGATCTTGCTCGCGGGCACCAGCAGCTTGACCTCGTCCTGGAAGATCAGGCGCAGGTGCTCCTCGGTGCCCTCGCCGCGGTGCACCAGCTCGGTCCCCTCGAACCGCGCCACGCCGTGCACGGCGTGCACCACCAGGTCGCCCGGCCCGAGCTCGAAGAAGCTCTGGATCGCGCGCGAGGGCACCGCCGCGCGCTCCCGCACGCGCGGCTGCTGGGCGACGCCGGCGAACTCGACGTTGGAGAGCGCGGTGGTCTTGAGGTCCGGGATGCGAAAGCCCTTGCTGATGGCGCCTTCGAGCAGCTCGACGCGCTCCTCTTTCAGGTCGACGTCCTTGTGGGCGAAGATCTCGCGCAGCCGCTCGCGCTCGTCGGCGCTGCGGCAGAACAGCAGCACGCGGCCCTGCACGCCGCGCACGCTGCGGAGCCTCCCGGCGGGGTCGGTCTCGCCCGAGCCGGCTGCCGAGCCTGCCGACAGCACCTTGTAGTCGAACTCGTGGCTGGGCAGCGACGACAGGTCGACGGCCGCGCACGGCCGCAGCGCCTCCTGCAGCTCCTGCAAGCGCGGCGCGAAGTCGCCGTCGAAGCTCGCGAGCCTAGCTGCGCGCTCCTCGATGCGCAGCGGCTCGTAGTGCACGATCCAGGTCTGCGACGGGGTCAGGTGCTTGAGGACCGGGCCGACCTCACCCGAGTCCTCTTTGGCGAGCGCCAGCGCGTAGCGCTCGTGCACTTCGGTGGTGCGCTGCGACGCCGCGTCGAAGCTGCGGATCGACTCGAGCGTGTCGTCGAAGAACTCGAGCCGCAGCGCCTGCTCGCTGCCCATCGGGAACAGGTCGACGACGTCCCCGCGCACGCTGCACTCGCCGGGCGCGAGGACCAGCGGCACGCTGCGCATGCCTGCGGACTGCGCGCGCTGGAGGATCTGGGCGCGGTCCAGCCGCTGGCCGACCTCGAGCTGGAGCTGCGAGCGGCGCAGCCCGCCGGGCGTCGCGACAGGCTGCAGCATCGCTTCGACGCTCGCGATCAGGACCGCGCCGCCGGCCGCGAACCGCTGCATGCAGCGCTGCCGCGCGCTCCGCGTCGTCGCGTCGGGCTCGCCGTCTTCGCCTTCTTCCTCTCGGACCAGCACGTGGCCCGCGGTGCCAAACGCCAACAGGTCGGTCTGCAACTGCAGGCTTTCGACGTCGTCGGCCGTCAGGAGCAGCAGCGTCTGGCCCTTCTTCTGCGCCGCGCGCAGCACCGTCAGCGGCAGCGCCGCCGACGCGCCCCACAGGCCGCCCGCCTTAGCGCGCGCCCCCCGCCGCAGCTGCGCGACGAGGTTGCGGGTGACGGGGAGCCGGGCGAACGCCTCGACCAGGGCAGCTTGCGGGCAGGGGGGGGGCACGGCGACAGTCGGTTGGGCCCCGCAAGGTAGGACAGCGACCTGTGGATACAACGAGCCCTCGCTGCTGCGTCGCTGCGGATAGCCTGGAGGATATGCCGGTCCGCGGCGATCGGCGCTGGCAGCCCGCTAGCCCCGGGCAGCGGAACGACAGCCATG
>CAZTQF010000764.1:0-1872 GCA_964615255.1 uncultured candidatus Brocadiaceae bacterium
GAAGGAGCGGCGGCGCGTCTCCTGCACGGCGCGGCCGTTGACCACGATCGTGAACTCCTTGCCCAGGTCGACGAGCTCGTCGTTGAGCAGCAGCTCGAAGCGTTCGACGCCGCGCGCGTCCACGGTGATCCGGTTCTGCTCGCGGTCCGCCTCGACGACCAGCCGCGGCTGCTCGTCGCCCGTGGTCGTGAGCAGCGAGTCCGCGACGTGGATGTTGACCCAATAGGCCTTCTTGAAGCGGTCGTGGTTTGGCTCCAAGACCACCTTGCTCGGCGCCATGACCCGCTTGCGCTCCGCCATCCACGCGAGGATGTCGGGCGCCGAGTCGAGGTGCGGCGCGGCCCCCTTGGCGTCGATCACCGTCGCCATGCCCGGGCAGGCCTCGTCCATGCGGGCCTTGAGCGCGTCCACGACCTGCGCGTTGTCCGACGTCTTGAGCATGAGGACCGGCAAGTTGCTGAGCGCGCCCAGCCGGATCTGGTCAACCGCGACGGGGTCTCGCAGCACGACGCCGGCGAATCGGTCCGGGAACAGCGAGGCCAGCCGCATCCCGTAGCCGCAGGCCTCGCCGCCGCAGTCGAGGAAGACCTGGTCGCGCTCGATGTTGTAGTTGTTCAGCACGAACCCGAGCGTGCCGAGCACCGTGCGGTTGCGGCTGTCCTCGTCCTTCTCGGCGCCGTCCTTGCTGTAGTCCGGGACGGGGTCCAGCTCCAGACCCTGCGGGATGACGGGGATGTGGACCACGTGGCTCTCCATCATGGCGGAGCCTTCCCACGTGTTCTTGAAGTGCTCCGCGGGCTTGGTCCAGGTACCCGCCTTGCCGTCGGGCAGCGAGACGATCGCCGGCCACGGGGACTTCTCCCGGTACTTCTTGGGCACGTAGATGCCCCACTTCATGTCCGATCCCGAGCCCAGGGACTGCGGGTAGAGCTTGCCCTTGCCGTGCGAGGGCTTCTTCGGCGTGAAGCAGTTGTGGTAGACCGCCTTCAGGTCGGCCATGGAGCCCAGCACGTCTCCCTTCTTCTCGGCGCTCTCCCAGGCGTCGTCGAACGCCTCCTTGGCCTTGCGCCGCGCCTTGCCCGTCTTCTCCCGCGCGCGGCCCTCCGCCTGGTCGTAGGCCAGCTCCGCGGCCAAGTACTTCTTGAGCTTGTCGGCCAGGTTCTTCTGGTCGCGGGCGTTGAGGATGGGCGTGCCGCCACCCTGCGCTTGTGGGGCGGCGGCGAGGAGCAGGCTCAACGAAGCGGCTACGAACATGAGGGGTCCTTGGATTCCGGTCCTTTTGGGTGTCTCGGGCTGCGGACGCCGCGACACGTAACGCGCCGCCGACCTTCGCTGGGTGCGATGCTACCCGGCCTCCCGGCGCGCAGCCACCGCTTGGACAACGAGTCCGATCAACGGCGGCCGACGGCGGCCGCCCGGTCGAGCACCACGTCGAGCGTGAGGCGTCGGAGCATGACGGCGTCCGGACGCTGCGAGAGCGCGCGGAGCGCCGTCGGGAGCGGATCCTGGCCGGCGGCGCCGGGCGCCAACGCCTCCATGTGGAGCAGGTTGGTGATCGCCGGCCCCTTGGCCCGGTCCTGCTCGCTGCGCGCGAGGTCGAGCCGGACGCTCTCGGCAAAGGCGGCGAGCGCCTCGGACCTGCGACCCTGCGCGCGCAGCAAGAGCCCGAAGTCGTTCCAGAGCTCGATGTCGCGAGGCGCCTGCGCGAGCCCGCGGCGATACGCCTCCTCCGCGGCGTCGACGTCGCCGATCTGGCGCAAGCAGAGCCCGAGGTTGGCGATGCGGTAGGACGCGAACGGCTCGAGCGACGCCAGCCGCTCGAACACCCCCCGAGCGGCCGGACGGTCGGGTCCGCGGAGCGCGCTCGCCGCG
>CAZTQF010000765.1:0-1869 GCA_964615255.1 uncultured candidatus Brocadiaceae bacterium
TGGCCAAGATCAAGGCGTCCGACACCCGCAAGTACGGCATCAAGTTCTACCCGAGCGTCTACTGCATCGCGCCGGACGGCACCGTGCACTCGGTGCCCGACGACCGCATGCCCAGCGAGGCGACCATCGAGTCGCTGCTCGAGGACGTGTCGCTGGCCCCGAAGATGCCCGCGGACTCTCGCTACGACAATGTCCGCAAGATGTGGGAGAAGGGCGACTACCGCCGTCTCGACGCCTATCTGGCCAAGATGCTGCAGGCCGACAAGCTCGACGCCGAGATGCGCGAGGTGTTCCAAGGCCAGCAGGCGCTCCTCGAGAAGAAGGCTGCCAAGCAGGCTGCGCGCGTGACGAGCGCCGCGCAGGGCCCGGACTACCTGCGGGCGCGCCAGACGCTCGAGAAGATCGCCAAGGAGTGGAAGGGTTTCGCCGCCGCCGACGCGGCCGCGGTCGAGCTCAAGCGCTTCTCGAAGGACAGCCAGATCAAGAAGGAGATCGCGGCCAGCAAGGCGCTCGCCAAATTGGAGGCCAAGTACGACCCGTCACGGATCTCGCAGCGTCGCAAGCTGATCGATGCGCTCGGCAAGTTCGCCGACAAGCACCGCGGCACCTACGCGGGCGAGCAGGCGCAGAAGAAGCTGCGACGCTGACCGCGCGGACGTGGACCGCGTCTTGCTGATCCGGCGCGGCGGGCTGGGGGACACCCTGCTCACCGCGCCGCTGCTGCGCGCGCTGCGGCGCGCGCGCCCCGACGCCTCGCTGCACCTCGCGGGGACGCGCGAATACTGCGACGTGCTGGCCCGCTATGGCTTGGTCGACGAGGCCCTCTCGGCCGAAGACCTGTGGCTCTGGCAGCCGGAGCGCGCGCGGGCGGCCCTGGCGCGCTATGCGCTGGTGATCGGGGACGAGGTCTCGCAAGTCGATCGGCCGCTGCACGTGGCGCGCGTCGACTCCGGCGTGCCGTTCGGCCTGCAGCTGGCGCGGCAGGCCGGGTTCGAGCCGCGGTGGCCCGAGGACGCTTCGCTCGGCGAGCCCCGTCCGGCCGCGAGCGACGTGTGCGTGCTCGCGCCCGGGAGCGGGGGCGCGCGCAAGTGCTGGCCGCGCGCAAGCTGGCTGCAGCTCTGCGGTGAGCTGCAGTCCGCAGGCCGGCGCGTCGAGGTCGTCGTCGGACCCGTCGAGGTCGAGCGGGACGATCCGCGCGGGTGGTCCTGGCCTGACGGCGTGTCGTTCGTCGTCGAGTCGACCCCCTGCGCGCTCGCGGCGCGCCTGCAGGAGGCCGGCCGCTTCTACGGCAACGACAGCGGCGTGACGCACCTGGCGGCCGCGCTCGGCGTGCCGACGACGGCGGTGTTCGTGACCACGGACCCCGGCGTGTGGGCGCCGGTAGGCCTTCACGTCAGGGTCGTGGGAGACGGTCGCTCCACGCCCGCGGTCGCGCAGGTCTTCGCCGGCTAGCGCGGCGCGGGGAGCCTCGCCCTCACCCGCTGCCAGTAGGCCTCCGTCGCGCGCTTTCGGTGCCCCCCGGGGCCGCCGTTGTGCACCCGCGCGACGCGCTCGCCGTCGCCCTGCTGCCAGGCTTCTGCCGCGTAGCGGCGCATGTAGGCGTCGATGACGCGCTCTGCGTAGCCGCGCCGCCTGCAGTCCTGGTAGCCACCAGCCAGCGTCGGGTCGAACTCGTGCGCGTCGGTCCAGTAGACGCGGTGGATCTGGTAGGGGCCGATGGCGAGCCCGTCGTCGCCGTCGGGCACTTGACTGTCCGGGCGGTTTCGACTCTCGACCCATCGGATCGCGTCCAGCAGCGCTCGTCGCGGCCACGTCGGCGCGCCGTCGCGCGGGCCGCTCTGCGCGGTCCACCACAGCAGGCCCATCACC
>CAZTQF010000766.1:0-1868 GCA_964615255.1 uncultured candidatus Brocadiaceae bacterium
CGACCCGGCGCCCCAGTCGACCGCCACGCTCGTCGAGGACAGCTCTGCGAGCTGCTGCTCGAGGAGCGGAACCAGCGCGGCGCGCTCGTCACTGCAGCGCGACAAGCAGCCGAACGCTCGGCTGTACTCTTCGCTGCCCCACTCGAAGCGGAGAAACGGCGTCACCGTCTCGCTCCCCGAGTCAGTCGCGCGGCGCTCATCTGCGATCCAGCGGCCACGCGCCCTCTAGCTCCAACAGTCGGCGCTTGCGATCGAGCCCGCCCGAGAACCCCGTCAAGGCGCCGCGCGCGCCGACGACTCGATGGCACGGCACGACGATCGCGATCGGATTGCGCGCATTGGCGGCGCCGACGGCGCGCGTCGCGGCAGGCGCGCCGATCGCGGCCGCCTGCTCCGCGTAGCAGCGGGTCTCTCCGAAAGGGATCTCGCGCAGCGCCGCCCACGCGCGCAGCTGGAACGCCGTGCCGACGAGATCCAAAGGCAGATCAAAGCGTTCGCGCGCGTCCTCAAAGTATTCTCGCAGCTGCGAAGCACACGCGGCCAACACGGCCGATGCGCCGCCGCTCCCAGGGCCAAGTGGCCCGGCCTCGACGTCGAACGACCCGGCGAACCGCAGCGCG
Source organism: uncultured candidatus Brocadiaceae bacterium (assembly GCA_964615255.1). Lineage (GTDB taxonomy): Bacteria > Planctomycetota > UBA1135 > UBA1135 > UBA2386. The sequence continues at coordinate 621 of CAZTQF010000766.1, forward strand.
CGCAGGCCCCGCGCAGACGCCTGGGCCTGCACCGCGCCGACCGGTGTCTCGAAGACGAGCGACGCGAGGCGTTCGGGTTCGGTGCGCATCGGGAAGAACGAGTGCGGCTGCCGGGGGTCCGCCGCTCAACGAACGGTCTTGGCGGCCAGGTACTGCGGCGGCAGCGCGTAGCGCTCGACGCCGCGTCGCACCGCTTCGCGCTGGACCATGTAGGGGTCGGCGAGGAACCCGCGCGCGATCGCGCAGAGATCGGCGCGGCCCGCCGCCACGATCGTATGCGCGTGGTCGAGGCCCTGGATGCCGCCGACCGCCATCACGGGGACCTCGGCCTCGAACCGGATGCGCTCCGCGAACGGGACCTGGTACATCCGGCCGTACTGCGGACGCGACTCCGGGACGTTGCCAGCAGACGAGACGTCGACGACGTCGACCCCCGCCGCGGCCAGCCAGCGCGAGACCTCGACGGCCTCGTCGACAGTGAACCCGCGCCCGGCCTCGTCGAACCAGTCGGTCGCCGACAGCCTGACGAAGAGCGGCTTGTCAGCCGGCCACGCGGCGCGGACCGCGCGCACCACCTCCAGGGGGAAGCGCGCGCGATTCTCGAGCGAGCCGCCGTAGTCGTCGCCGCGCGCGTTGCTCAGCGGCGACAGGAAGCTCGACAAGAGGTAGCCGTGCGCCATGTGCAGCTCGATCACGTCGAATCCGGCGCGGTCGCAGCGCTCGGCGCTCGCGACGAACGCGTCGCGGACGCGCGCCATGTCCGCGGCGTCCATGGGCCGCGGTGAGGGCCAGCCCTCGGCGAACGGCAGCGCGGACGGTCCGATCGTCGGCCACGCAGCCGCACCGGTGAGCGGCGCGTCGCCCTCCCAAGGACGGCTGCAGGAGGCCTTCCGGCCCGCGTGCGCCAGCTGCATGCCGATCTTCGCCGCGGAGCGCTCGTGCACGAAGTCGACGACGCGCTTCCAGGCCGCCTCCTGCGCGTCGTCCCACATCCCCGCGCAGCCGGGCGTGATCAGGCCTTCGCGGCTGACGTTGGTCATCTCGGTGAGCACGAGCCCTGCGCCGCCGACGGCGCGGCTGCCGAGGTGAACGAGGTGCCAGTCGTCGACGACGCCCTCGGACGCCGAATACATGCACATCGGCGAGACGACGACGCGATTGGCCAGGGTCACGCCCCGCGTCGCGAACGGCAAGAACGCCGGCAGGGTCCCAGGCGCGGCGTCGTTCTCCGCAGCGACGACCGCGTCG
>CAZTQF010000767.1:0-1866 GCA_964615255.1 uncultured candidatus Brocadiaceae bacterium
AGCCAGCGCAGCAGGTCGACGACGACTGGCTGGTAGCCGCGCTCGCCGCCGTCGTCGACCTTGACCGCGATGCCCAGCGCGCCCGGCGCACGGGCCCGCCGGGGATCCGCCCGGAGCGCGAGCACGTAGACCCCCTCGGCGCCGTTCTTGGGAAAGACGCGGCCTGGCCACTGCCGCGCGAGCGCGGTGCAGAAGCGCTGCTCGCCGGCGAGGTGCACCGGCGCAGCGCCGACGGCGTCGAAGATCGCGCGGCACGACCCAGCCCGAACGGGGCCGAGGCGCTCGTGGTTCGCGAATCGACAGAATCCCGCCGCCAAGGCCCGCAGCGACAGCAGGAGCGTCGGGGCGCCGCAGCCGTCCACCCCGTGCGGCAGCGGTCCCTCGAGCCCCACCATCTCCGCGACCGCGGTGTTGACGCGGCGCTGGGCCTCGCACGCGGGCTCGAGGTAGTGGGCGACGTCGTCGCCGCAGGCGCGCGCGAGGTGCAGGAAGCCCGCGTGCTTGCCGCTGCAGTTGTTGTGCACCTTGAGCGGGCGTTGTCCCGTTCGCAGCAGCGCCAGCCTGGCGTCCCGGGCAAACGGCGCGTGCGGGCCGCAGCCGAGCCGCTCCTCGTCGAGCCCGGCGCGCGCCAGCAGCGACCGGACGGCCGCGACGTGGAGATCCGTGCCGTCGTGGCTGGCGCACATCACCGCGAGCTCCGCTGCAGGCAGTTGGAGCCGCTCCCGCGCGCCTCCGTCCAGCAGCGGCAGCGCCTGCAGCGGCTTGATCGCCGAGCGCGCATAGACCGGGGCGTCGACGTCGCCGAGCGACAGCATCGCCTCGCCCTCGTGCACGACGACCACAGCACCTCTGTGCCACGACTCCACCCGCTCGCTGCGCGTCGCGACGGCGAGGACCGGGTTGGTCGCGGGCGGATGCCAGGGCGCGGGCGTGCTCACCGCTTCGTTATAGCCGCCGGTCGGCCGCCTGGAGCAGCATCGCATGGGCCGCCCCGCGTCGGCAGCCTCGCGACGCGGCCGAGCGCGCTAGCGTCGCGGCGCCGCGCACGCGCCGGCGTCACAGCGGCGGCCGAACAGGCGGCCCAGCGGGACCCGGTAGCGCGCAAACACGACGTAGCCCAGATCCGCGAACCAGCGCAGCACCGGCCAGCCGGTCGGCGCCATGGCCCAGCCGAGCCCCGCGGCCGACCAGGCCTCGCGGATCGCGCCCATGCCTTCGACGACGGTGCCGTCCGCCCGGACCCCGTGCAGCCGGGCGTGCACGGCCTCGACGCTCAACCCGAACTCCGCCGCGTCGAAGCCCTCAGCGGCGATGTCCACTGCGCCGAGGCGGCCGCGCCGGTCCCGCCGCTGGAGCCAGTCGACCTCCAGTTTGCAGAACGGACACTCGCTGTCGTAGAGCAGCGTGAACTCGGGGCGCATGGCAGAGAGTTCGCGGCGGGCGCGCGCTGGATGCAGGCTCGCGCGCGCCGAGGAGCGCCCCTATAACGAGCCGCGATGGAACTGGTCGAGGTCGAGCTGGCGCGGGTGGTCATCCACCAAAAGGGGGATCAGCAGTACATCCACCTGCGCGAACGGCACGGCACCCGGAGCTTCCCCATCGTGATCGGCTACAACGAGGTCGAGGAGATCAACCGCAAGCTGTGCGGCGTCGAGCCGCCGCGGCCGCTGACCCACGACATGGTCGGGCGCATCCTGCAGGCGCTCGACCACCGCCTGCTCCGCGTCGTCGTCAGCGAGCTCCGCGAAGGGACGTTCTACGCGACGCTGGTCCTGGTCCCCTCCAGCGCTGCCGCGACCGCATCGGTCGAGCGCACCGTCGACTGTCGCCCCTCGGACGCGATCGCGCTGGCGGAGGACGGTGTGC
>CAZTQF010000768.1:0-1864 GCA_964615255.1 uncultured candidatus Brocadiaceae bacterium
GACGACGGCTTGGCTGGCCGGTTGTTCCTCGAGAACCAATCGGCCGTCGAATACATGTTGATGAAGGTGTTGAAGCCCTCGTCCATCCACGCGTGGCGACGCTCGTCGGTGTTCACCATCATCGGGAACCAGTTGTGCCCGATCTCGTGCGTGGTCACGTCGTAGAGACCGCGCTCGTTGCGCTTGTTGCGGCCGCTGCAGAACACGATCATCGGGTACTCCATCCCGCCCTCGACGCCGGCGACGTTGGTCGCGACCGGGTAGGGGTACGGGTAAAGCCGCTCGTTGTAGCCCTTGATCGCGGCGCACAGCATCGCCGTCGACTGGCCCCAGACCGGCAGCGAGTCCTCGGCGTAGACCGACTGCACCAGCGTGTCCCCGACCGACGCGGCGTCCTGGATGAAGGCCTCGCTGCTGGCCCACGCGACCGTGCGCACGTTCTCGCTGTGGAAGCGCCACGTCAGCGGGCCGTCACCGGCCGGGCGGCTGTCGGCTTCGCCGACCTCGTCCTGGGCGCGGATCATCACCGGCGCGTCGCTGGTGCGCGCCTTCTGGAGGCGCGCGCGCTGCTCTTCTGTGTAGACCTCGTCCTCGTTCTGCAGCACGCCGGTGGCGACGACGATGTGGTCGCGCGGCGCGGTGATGTTGAGCTGGTAGTCACCGAAGTTGGTGTAGAACTCGCCCGAGCCGAGGTAGGGCAGCGTGTTCCAGCCGTGCACGTCGTCGTAGACGGCGACGGCGGGGAACCACTGCGCCAATTCCCAGACGACGCCCTTGTTCACGTTCATCGTCCCGTAGCGCCGGAACACCCGCTGCGGCACGTCGAACGACCACGCGACGTCGAACGTGAAGGTCTCGCCGGGCGCCAGCGACGCCGGCAGATTCACCCGCATCATCGTGTCGTAGATCGCGTGGTCGAGCGCCGCACCGCCGGACGACACCTCGCCAACGCGGACGCCGTCGGTGCGCTCGATCGGCCCACCCATCGCCGACGCGCCGTCGGTCAGCGACCCGATGCTGTCTGCCTTGAGCACGTTCTGCTCGAGGTGGACCCAGAGGTAGTCGAGCGGATCCGGCGAGTGGTTGTGGTACGTGACCGCCTCGCGGCCGCGGATCGTGCGCGTCTCGGGTACGAGGGTCGCGTCGATGACGTAGTCGACGCGCTGCTGCCAGTAGTCCGGCCCGGGCGCGCCGGAGCCGGTGCGCACCCGGTTGGGCGTCGGCAGGTCCAGCGGGCTGAAGATCGTGTGGTCGGGCCGGACGCCCGGCGCGCGCGCGAACTCGTCGCGGCGCTGCGCCGACAGGGAGGCGACGAGGGCCGCGGCGAGGGCGCCGGCGCCGCAGCGGACTTGCGTGGAGGTCGTGATCACGTCGCCAAGTAGACGACGAGGACCGAGACCTTTCATGCCGATTCGTGCGTCAGCGCCCGTCGCGCACGGCGGCGACCGCCGCCGCCACGGCCTCGGGATCGAACGGTACCGTGGCCCGGAAGACCTCGCCGCCGGGCACGAGCTCGAGCTCGACCATGCCGATCTCGACGAACTCCGGCTCGCCGCCGTTCGCCGAGATCCGCAGCTGCACCTTGTGCGGCCCCCCGGCCGGCAGCAGGAACCGCGCCCTGTCGTCGCCGCGAAGCTCCGCAGCGGAGAAGCGCGCCTTCTCGTACCAGCCGGCCATCCTGTTGCTGATGTTGTCGAAGCCGTCGCCGAGGCTCTCGGGGAGCAAGCCGCGGTCCAGCTGCTCCAAGGCTACGTGCACGTCTACCTCTTGGCTGACGGCGTAGAGGCCGGGCAGCACCAGCTCAACCGGCGGGATCCGACGGTAGACGACCTCGTTGGGGCCGGGGCTCAGGACCTGAGGCTCG
>CAZTQF010000769.1:0-1863 GCA_964615255.1 uncultured candidatus Brocadiaceae bacterium
CGTCCTCCCCGGCGGCGAAGACGGCAAGTACCTGATCGCGACCGACCCGCTCGACGGTTCGGGAAACGTCGACGTCGCGGGGCAGATGGGCACGATCTTCTGCATCTACAAGCGCGCCGAGGTCGGCAAGCCCGTTCAGCCTGACGAGTTCTTCCAGTCGGGCCGCAACATCGTCGCCGCGGGCTACGCGCTCTACGGTCCGTGCACCATGATGGTCTACTCGGCGGGCGGGCCGGTGAACGGGTTCACGCTCGACCGCTCGATCGGGACGTTCTTCCTGACGCACCCGGACCTGCAGATCCCCGAGGGCAAGGGCGCCTACTCGGTGAACGAGGCCAACGAGACCAAGTGGGACGGCCCGACCGCGGACATGGTGGGCAGGTTCCGCCGACAGGAGTCCGACTGCGGCGGCCGCGCCGCGCGCTACGCCGGCGCGCTGGTCGGAGACTTCCACCGCACGCTGCTCAAGGGCGGCATCTACATGTATCCCGGCACGACGGACAAGCCGCGGGGCAAGCTGCGGCTGCTCTACGAGAACGCCCCGCTGGCGTTCTTGTGCGAGCGCGCGGGCGGCGCTGCGAGCGACGGCGAGCAGCCGATCCTGGACATCGTGCCGACCGAATTGCACCAGCGGACGCCGCTGTTCATCGGCAGCAAAGGCGACGTCGAAGAGGCGGTCCGCGGGCTATCCGGCCCCAAAGCATAGGGCCGGGAGCAGGCGCTGGTCCCGCGGCGAGCGCAGCGCTACACCATCGCTCATGGCAGACCCCGCCACCTCGATCCAGGTCACGCTGCGCTGCTTCGCCGCCGTGCGGGACACGCTCGGCGCCGACTCGCTGCAGGTCACCCTGGCGGCCGGCACGACCGCGCAGGGGCTGCGCGAGCGGGTCGCGGAGTCGCACCCGTCCCTGCTCCGGGTGCCGGTCGCCTACGCCGTCAATCAGGACTACGCGCGGGCCGAGACCGTGCTCCAAGACGGCGACGAGGTCGCCTTGATCCCGCCGATCAGCGGCGGCGCCGGCGAGCGGGACCTGTATCGCTTCGACCTCAGCGAAGGCCCGCTCGATCCGCGGGGGCTCGAGCGAGAGTGTCGGACGGACCGCGACGGCGCGGTGGTGACGTTCGCGGGCACCACCCGTGACCACAACGACGGGGCCGAGGTGCTGTCGCTGAGCTACGAGACCTACACCCAGATGGCGCAGAAGGTCATGTGCGGCCTGTTCGAGGAGGCGGTCAAGCGCTTCCCGATCACGCGCGCGCGCGTCGCGCACCGCCTCGGCGAGGTGCCGGTGGGGGAGGCTTCTGTGCTGGTCGTCGTCGCGTCACCGCATCGCGGCCCGGCCTTCGACGCGTGCCGCTTCTTGATGGACCGCCTCAAAGACGAGGTGCCGATCTGGAAGCGCGAGAAGCTGCGCGACGGCCAGGGCGAGCGCTGGATCGGGGAGCTGCCGAAGCGCGGCCCGGCGTAGCGGCCGGCCGCGCGTGTGAGTCGTGGCGAGGCGTCGCCGCAGCGACTACAACACAGGCCGATGAAGACCCGCTCTGTGACGTGCGCGGCCGCGAGCCGCGGGGAAGCCGTATTCGTTCTCCTGCCCGAAGGCCGCGCCGACCTCGGCGCTGCGCTGCAAGGCGCGCTCAAGGCGGCCAAGGCCACCGGCGACCTGGACACGTCGCCGCGCGCGGTCTCGGTCTTCCACCAGCCCAAGGGGGCGGGCTTCAAGCGCCTGGGGGTCGTCGGCCTGGGGAAGGCCGCGGACGTCGGCGCCGAGGAGCTGCGCCGCGCCGCCGCAGTCGCCCAGGCGCGCGCCGAGGCGCTCGGAGTCGTCGAGCCGACGCTGGTCGTGCCCGCGAGCGTGGTCAAGA
>CAZTQF010000770.1:0-1860 GCA_964615255.1 uncultured candidatus Brocadiaceae bacterium
GGCGGCCGCGCGCCGAGCCGCTCCGCGGAGCGTGATATCCTCGTGGGTGGAGGGGTGGTTTCGGCGCCCGCCACGCCCCGGAGCGCGCGGTTGAGCGTAAGGCCCCTGAGGTTGTCGGAGGTCGCGCGTCCGCTACGTTGCGATTGCCCTCCCCAGGACTCTCTCCCGAGCCGTTCGTGCGAATCTTCCGTAGCCTCTGCATCGCCCTTGCACTGTGGTGCGAGCCGCTCGCGAGCCAGCAGCCCGTCGGAACAACGGACGTCATGTGGGCCAACACCAGCGGCCTCGGGACGCCGGTGCTCGACGCGCGCGTTCACTATCCGGCGGTCTCGACGGGCGTCGGCGCGCGCATCGGGTCGCCGCCGCGCAGCGCGGGCTTCCCGGTGATCGTGTTCCTGCACGGCTACGCGGTGATCGGCAACGACTACAGCGCGATGGGCGACGCCATCGCCGAGGCTGGCTACGTCGCGGTGATGCTCAACACCGCGGTGTTCTCGCACACGACGATGGAGCAGGACACGCAGGCGCTCTTCGGCGCGATGGTTCAGGAGACCAACGACCCGCAGAGCCCGTTCTTCGGCAAGCTCGACATGGAGCGGGCGGGCGTGATGGGCCACTCGATGGGGGCCTCGGTGATCGTCTACCTCCTCAACGAGGACCCGAGCACCGATCCGACCACGGCCTGCATCAACCCCGGCTATGCATGCGGCCTCGCGCTCGCCCCCGTCGACCCGGCGCTCGCGAGCAGCTTCGCGCCCGTGGTCGACGTGCCGATCGGGTGCGTCTCCGGCTTGGGGGACACGCTGACGCCGCCGGTCGTGCACGCGCTGCCCTTCTACCAGTCGATCACTCCCTCCCAGGGCCTCAAGTTCCACTACATGTTCGGGACCGCGTGCGACCACCTGAACATGTGTGGCCTCGCGCCCAACTCGCCCGCGGTGTTCGAGCGGGTGAAGACGATCTTCGAAGGGTTCTTCGGGCACTTCATGCAGGGCTCGAAGACGGGCCTCGAAGGAATCCTCGGCGTCGACGGTCAGTCCGACCCCAACCTCTCGAACTTCCAGGTCGAGACCTACGTGCCCCAGACCTGGGCGGACAGCGAGCTGCACGTCGGTCAGACCTCGCGGGTCTCGATCTCGATCGACGGCTTGTTCGGCCTGGTCCTCGCCGCGAACTCGCTCAGTCCGGCGCCGCTGCCGACGCCGTTCGGTGACCTGCTGCTGGACCCCGTGAGCGTGGGCACCTTCCAGCAGGGCCTGGCCGCGGGCCAGCGGTTCGACGCGACGGTCGCGGTGCCCAACAACCCGGCGCTGATCGGCGTCTCCATCGCGCTGCAGGGCTCCAGCCCGACCGCGAACGAGCCGTTCCGCCTCGGCACGGCGGTCTCGTTCGTCGTGCAGCCCTAGCGGCTGACGCGCCGCTCACTTCGAGACGCTCACTCCAGAACGACGAGTCCGGCGTCGAACAGCGAGGACCGGTCGCCCACGGAGAGCCAACCCTCCTCGAGCACGCAGTGCCCGACCGGCGCACGCAGCGAAGCGCCCGGTCCCGCGCACAGCAGGACGTCGGGCTGGAACTCGCGCATCGCCGTCCGCACGCAGGCCGAGAAGTCGAAGGTCTCGACGACCTGCTCGTGGAGCGTGTAGCGCAAGAGCTCGCGGGGATCGGCCGACCAAGGAGTGTGCACGCGGCCGAAGCCGTCGATCAGGTGACACGACGGCATCTTCACCGGCAGGTCCGAGAGCGCCTGCGCGGCCTGCTTGGCGGTCTCGAGGCAGAGGCTGGTGTGGAAGGGCCCGTGGCCCGCCAGGCGGAACGGGAACTCGCGGTCGCCGACCTTGACCTTGGGCAGCAGCGCCA
>CAZTQF010000771.1:0-1857 GCA_964615255.1 uncultured candidatus Brocadiaceae bacterium
ACTGCGTATCGCCAGGCATGCGCCCGATCAGTACGGCCGCCTGCTCGCGGTCGGCGGCAGCGCGATGGACTACATCGGCACCACCGCAGGCGGCCAGGTCGCGCCGGCCGGCGGCGGCTCGGGCGGCTCGATCATCCTGCAGGCCGGCGGCACGACGGAGCTGGTCGGCCTGATCGACGTCAACGGCGGCCAGGGCGGCTTCTTCCGCCGTCAGGGCGGCAGCGGCGTCGGCCCGAACAACGGCATCGTCGAGATCGAAGGCGGCGACGGCGGCGCGGGCTTCGTGCGCCTGGAGAAGTCGGTCGCCCCGCCCGTCAGCGAGCTCGCCTCGATGAGCCCGGCCGCGACCGCCGACAACGTCGGCGCGCTGGTCGAGTTCGACGACGTCGTCAGCATGCGCTCGCTCTTCTACTCGACCGGCCTGATCTTCGGCCCCGAGTTCGCGCGCTACGAGATCGAGGCGACCGTCGACGGCGTCCCGATGGTGTTCAGCGACGACCCGGCCGTCTCCCCGATGGCGGCCACGCAGGGCGCGCCGCTGCGCGTGCTCTTCCAGGCGGCCAACCTCGACGTCGTGACCGGGGAGGTGCTCAACGCAGTCCCGCGTCCCTGGCGGCCGGCGGTCCGGAGCACGGCGAACCTGCCCGGCATCGCCTCGGACGGCCTCAACGGCTACCGCTTCATGCTCTTCGCCGACCGCACGCTGGCGACCAACGTGACGGTCGAGAAGCTGACCGTCGTCTACCGCAACTGACCGGCGCGTCCGCCGATCGCCCCCTCTTCAAGACCCCTTCGGACCACGCTGGCCTCTCCTCGCTCCGCTGGATCGTCCGACGCCCTCCGCAACCAAGCACCCCTTCCCCATGCGTAACGCACTCTCGATCCTCTTCTCCCTCGTAGCGGTCGTGGTCACCGGCTGCGGCGGTGGTTCCGGCGGCGGCGGCGGTGACCGCATCCCGTGTGGAGGTGGCCAGTCCTTCTGTGTGGTCCAGTGCGACCTCAACTGCCAGGGCAACACCTTCGCGAACTCGATCATCGCGGAGAACCAGCGGCTGAAGTTCACCTTCTCCGAGCCGGTCGACCCCGCGACGGTCAACGGCGCGAGCATCTCGATCCGCACGGCGACCGGAGTCGCGCCGGCGGGGGACTTGATCGTCGAGGGCAACGTCGTGACCTTCGCGCCCGGCGTGACGAGCAACAACGGCATCAGCACCTTCGGCTTCCAGCGCAACGAGACCTACATCATCACGCTCGCCGGCGGCAGCAACGCCTCGCAGGGCGTGCGCAACCTCGCCGGCGACGGGCTCTCCGAGGAGATCAGCGGCACGGTGGTCGCCTCGGGCGGCATCGTGGACGAGAACGGCGAGCCGCCGACCGTCGAGCTCATCGCGCCGACCAACCTGTTCAACGCGCCGGTCAACCCGACGATCGTGCTCCGGTTCTCGGAGCTGATCGACACCACGCCGCTGCAGGTGTCGCTGGGCGAGGCGTCGCCGATCCGCGTCGTGCTGCGCGGCCAGCTGCCCAGCGGGCTCTGCGACACCGAGGCCGAGGGCATCGCGCTCGGTGGCCTGCCGCAGCTCTCGACCGAGACGGTGGGGGAGCGTGAGGTCACCGTCGTGACCTTCACGCCCGCCGTGCAGCTGCCCGGCCAGTCGTGCATCACCGTCCGGGTCACCGCCGACCTGCGCGACCTCTCCGGCCGCTCGGCGATCCCCGCGGTCTACCGGATCCTGACGCAGGAAGGCGTCTCGACGCCGATCGAGATCAGCGAGACGTTCACGGACGCCTCCCAGCAGGAGCCGGTCGTGTCCGGCGGCAGCTGGAGCAGCGGCGCGCGCCCCGGCCTGATCGGCG
>CAZTQF010000772.1:0-1856 GCA_964615255.1 uncultured candidatus Brocadiaceae bacterium
CGAGGGCGACCCCGCGGGTGTCGCTGCTGGGGTGACCAACGTCACGACGACGATCCTCCAATAGGAGCGCGGCTCTCCCGCTCTCGCGGGGCCGATGCCACGGGCCGTTTCGCCCTCCTCGTGCTGCGGATCCTGCCAGCAGGGTGGTACACTCCGGTCGGGCCGGATCTCTGGCCCTTGTCCTCTCCGAGCAGTCGGGCACCAACCCGGCTGACCCCTGCACCCCAGGAGCTTCCATGCCCGCCTGCCCCGCGCGCTGTTCTTCGCTCTCGCGCCTCGCCGCCTGTGCGGCGCTCCTCGCTGCCTCCGCGGCCGCGCAATACTCCGGCGAATGGCCGCTCGACGCCGCCGCCGCCGGCCTGACGGTCGACATCACCGGCAACGGCAACGACGGCCAGCTGAACAACTTCGCCGCGTCGCCGTTCGCGCCGGGCATGTTCGGAAACGCGCTGCAGTTCGACGGCGTCGACGACTACGTCAGCCTGACCAACCAGCAGTCGGTCTACGACGGCCAAGGCTCGCCCTACTCGATCTCGTATTGGGTCAAGGCGCCCGCGCAGCCGAACGCCTTCGTCTACGCGGAGGGCACGATCGGCACGATCGCGATCCTGATCTTCGGCAGCGGGCAGTACCTGGCGGACGCCGACAAGTTCCGCGTGTACTGCCGCAACGACCAGGGGCAGGTGCCGTTCACCGGCATCTCCAACACGGTCGTCTACGACGACACCTGGCACCACGTGACGTTCGTCGACAACTCCGGCGACATCACGCTCTACATCGACGGCGTCGTCGACGGCGCCAACATCGCCTACGACCCGACGCGGTTGCCGGGCACGCCCGGCCACGGCACGTTCGGCAACAACACCGCGTCGATGGGCGGGCTGCGGCGCGGCTCGGTCTGCTGCCACATGTCGGGCCTCGTCGACGACCTGCGGGTCTATCGCTTCGCGATGACGCCGACCGACGTGCTGCTCGCGATGAACGGCGTGCCGGTGCTGCCGCCGTCGGCCAGCATCGGCGACTACGGCGTCGGCTGCGGCAGCGGCCCGCTCGACCTCGTCGGCTCGGGCAGCGCCGCCGTCGGCGGCGCCGGCATGCAGCTCGACCTGCAGCAGGGCGTCCCGGGCTCGCTCGGGATCATGATCCTCGGACTCGGCGCGATGCAGCCGATCGACCTCTCGGTCGCCGGCTTCCCGGGCTGCACGCTGTACCCGCAGCAGCCGTTCGCGACGGTCGCCGGCGTCATCGACCCGCTCGGCAGCGCGCCGAGCTATCCGCTGTCGATCCCGCCGGACCCGGCGCTGATCTACCAGCAGCTCAACTGCCAGGGCGCAGCCCTCGACGGCGTCAGCGCCGAGTTCTCCGACGTGGTCCTCGCGGTCCTGGGCTACTGAGGCGACGCGGCTAGGGGGGCGGGCCGCCCGACCCCGGTCATGCGTTCCGCCGGATCGAGCGGTGTCGCCGACGTGGTTGCGAGCCGCGCTGCGAGCGGCGACGCAGGCAGCGAAGCGTCGCGGTTCGCGAGCGGCCGGCAGGAGCGCGCGGGTCAGCGCCCCGCGCGCGTCCCCGAAGCGCAGCCAACGCGCGGTGGCAACGGCGCCGCACGCCGGCGTCACTTCGCCCGGCGAGGAGTGTCGATGAGGGCGACGCAGCGTGGCGCAGGGTGAGCCGCAGCGGCCCTGAATCCGGTCCGGGCGTGGTCTCGCGTCGGAGTCGTAGTCGCAGCAGCCACCGCGGGTTGCGCTGCCGCTGGTGCTGCCGCAGTATCCCCGACCGCCCTCGATCCCACCGTGCCGTTGTCCTTCTCGTCTTCGCCTTCCGCCCTCCAGACCGTCGCCGGACGGCCGACCAAGCTC
>CAZTQF010000773.1:0-1856 GCA_964615255.1 uncultured candidatus Brocadiaceae bacterium
TTGTGCTTGCCGCTGCCGTTGACGCCCGCGAACGGCTTCTCGTGCAGGCAGCACTGGAAGCCGTGCCGCCGCGCGACGTCCTTCAGCACCTGCATGGTCAGCATGTTGTGATCGGACGCGACGGTCGTGCGCTCGAAGATCGGCGCCAGCTCGTACTGCGACGGCGCGACCTCGTTGTGCCGCGTCTTCAGCGGCACGCCGAGCTTCCAGAGCTCCTGCTCGACGTCCTGCATGAACGACAGCACGCGGTTCGGCACGGCCCCGAAGTAGTGGTCATCGAGCTCCTGGCCCTTGGGGGGCTTCGCCCCGAAGAGCGTCCGTCCCGAGGCGACGAGGTCGGGCCGCAGCACGTAGAGGTCGCGGTCGACCAGGAAGTACTCCTGCTCGCAGCCGAGCGTCGGGAACACGTGGCCGACCTTGTCGTCGCCGAGCAGGCGCAGGACCTTCAGCGCAGCGTGGTCGACGGCCTCGGCGCTGCGGAGCAGCGGGGTCTTCTCGTCGAGCGCCTCGCCCGTCCACGAACAGAACGCGGTCGGGATGCACAGCGTCGCGCCGCTGCTCGTCTCGCGGATGAACGCGGGCGACGTCGGGTCCCACGCGGTGTAGCCGCGCGCCTCGAACGTCGCGCGCAGTCCGCCGCTCGGGAACGAGCTCGCGTCGGGTTCGCCCTTCACCAACGCCTTGCCGCTGAAGTCCATCAGCACGCCGCCGTTGGCGAAGTCCATGTCCACGAAGCTGTCGTGCTTCTCCGCCGTCGCGCCGGTCATCGGTTGGAACCAGTGCGTGAAGTGCGTCGCGCCGCGCTCGACGGCCCACAGCTTCATCTCGTTGGCGACCAGGTCCGCGAGGTCCGGGTCGAGCTCGCCGCCGCGCTCCATGCACTTCTCGAGCGACTCGTACGCGGCCTTGGGGAGACGCTCGCGGATGTGATCGAGCCCGAACGCGTTGACGCCGAAGAACTGCGGGACGTCTGCGGTCTCGGCGTCGACGGGGAGCGGGGACTTGCGGGCGATCAGACGGATTGCGGCGTTACGTGCTGCGGACGACACAGAGACCTCCGAGGAGAAGCGGATGACGGCGAGGGGAGCGAGCGAAGCGCCGGAGGGTATCCGAGCGCACCCTCGGAAACATCCTGACAGCCGCGTTGCAGCAGGCACCTCGGCCCCTACGTTCGCGCGGGTGACGCGGCGCGCACGAGCACGAATAACTCTCCACATTGCGGCGCTCGCGGCAGCGTGCGCGTGCCGCAGCCCTGCGTCCCTGCTCCCGATCCCCCAGCTGCTTGCCAAGGTCGCCTACGAGCGCCGCGAGGTGGCCTCGACGCGCGCGCCCGCGACCCTGTTGGAGGCGCGCTGGTTCGCGGTGACCGAGGCGCCCGCAGGGGCCGCGGTCGCCGAGGTCGCGGCGGCGATCGTCCGGGAGCGTGGCGCGCCCTTCCGCGGCCGCAGCAGCCTCCCCGTCGGCTGTCGCTGGCTCCGGGACGAGGAGGTCCAGGAGTGGCTCGCCGCGACGGGGGGCGATCCAGAGCTTCGGCAGCTGGTCGGCCGCGCCGAAGCCGTGCTCGCGCCTTCGCTCGCGACGGTGCTGCCGGCAGCGCGCGCGCCGCTCCCCGCGGTGCGGCTCTACCTGTCCGCAGCGGCCGACGGCGGCGCGGAGGTCACGCTCGAACACGCGCTCCCCGAGGGCGGCGGCCGCGAGGCGCTGCGCATCCGGCACGGCTTCGGCCCGACGACGACAGCGGCGCTGTTCGTGCCGTGCGAAGACCTCGGGGACGGCGGCCTGGTGATGGCCTTCACGCCGATCGGCCCCGCCGCGCCCGATCAGGTCGGCGCAGCCCGCGCCGCGGCGGAGCTGGG
>CAZTQF010000774.1:0-1855 GCA_964615255.1 uncultured candidatus Brocadiaceae bacterium
TCGACGGCGAGTTCGCCTGGTCCTCGATTGCGCTGGGCGGCATCGCGAATCCTGATTTTCCGCCGGGTGTTCTTGCCGGTGACAACGGTCCGCTCAGTCGCGATCCCGAGGCCACGACCGCAACGGTTCCGCCGGCGCCGTCGGATGACGGGGAGTGGAGTCTCTTCAGCACGGGGATCCAGACGGAACTCGTTCTGCCCGGGATTGCCGTCGGCCTTTGCGAAGAGGTCCCCGATCTCGCGGCGGTGCTCTTCGACCTGAATGCGGCCGCGGGGCTCGGCGCCGCGGCCCCAGCCGGCGGTCGCGCCGCGCTCTTCACCGACGCGGGTCAGCGCGACGCTTTCTGCGACGACGTACGCACCGTGCTGATCGGCTCGCCGGACGCCGCTGCCCAACTCGACCGTCTTCAGGGCACTCAGGATTCTCCAGCGGGGGCAGGGAACATCAGGGGACTTCAGAACGGATTCCACATCTTCCAGGGTGCCGTGCCCATCTACCGAAATGGCATCGTCATCGGCGCCTACGGCGTATCCGGGGACGGAGCAGAGCAGGACGACTTCGTTCCTTTCGTGGCGCTCGACGAGGTTTCGAAGGCGCAGCGTGCGCGTGGCCTCACCAACCCGATCACCAACGCGCCCCGGAATCTGCGTGCGGACAACATCTCGGTCGAGAACGTCCATCTCCGCTATGTCATCTGCCCGCCCGCTCCGTTCTTGAGCAGCAACGAGCAGAACGGTTGTGAGGGGCGATGAGCATGATGCTTAAGCAGACCCACCGCCTGATTCCCCGCCTGATTCTGAGCACGAGCCTGGCCTGGCTCGCGGCCGAAGCCAGCGCGCTGCCGCTCGACGATTCCGGGGTGAAGGGAGAGCCGAGTCTGGTCGCCCAGGTGGAGAGCGAGGGGGCGGAGGCGCGTCGCCGACGTCGACCGAGCTTTCGACGTCCCGGTGGAAGTCGGCAGGGTGACGCGGGTGCTGAACGTCCGTCCGTCGTCGAGCCGACGGTCTCGCCGTCACCGGAGCCGGAGGAGAGTGGAGCGAGCCAATCGACGGTGGAGCAGGGAACAGGGCCCACCGTGGCGCCCGAAGCGCCGGCGCCGGGCGAGGGGACGTGGACCCCCGCTCCCAGGCAGGTCCAGCCGCCGCCCGTCGCGCCGACCGATCCCGCGCGACCGTCTGCGGTCCAGGAGGATGAAGGCTCCGCCGGCGAGCCTCCGCCGACACCTCGATCCCAACGCCGACCGGGTGAGCGCCCCAGCCGACAGAACGTCCCGACCTGGGAGAACGAGCTCCCCGACTACGAGTTCGTCGCCGTGCCGGACCGCTGGCGCATCGTCGAGAATCTCGGGGTCAACGAGCGCTGGTACGACCCGTACAACCAGAACACGCTCAAGGCGGATCGTCCGCTGCCCGGAACGAAGGATTGGTTCATCAACGTCAACGTCGTCCTCGACCATGTCACGGAGGCTCGCCGCATCCCGATTCCGACGGGGGTGGCGGGAGATCGGGGGCCGGAAGTGGACCTCTTCGGCGACGGCGTCGCCTGGGAGACGCAGACCACCCTGCTTCCATCCATCTCGCTGATCCAGGGCAACACGACCTTCCGCCCGCCGGATTGGGAGTTCAGGATCACGCCTGCGCTCAACGTGAACAAGGTCTGGGTGGAGCAGCTCGGGGCGGTCAAGGTCGATCCGCGACAAGGCGACGACCGTCTCGACTACCACTTCACGCTGCAGGAAGCCTTCGTCGACAAACATCTCTGGAATCGCACGGATCGGTACGACTTCGATAGCCTGCGGATCGGAATCCAGCCCTTCAATGCCGATTTCCGGGGTTTTCTCTTCGAGAGCTCCGAG
>CAZTQF010000775.1:0-1854 GCA_964615255.1 uncultured candidatus Brocadiaceae bacterium
GTCACGCTGTGGTGATGGTCGCTCCCCGGGCTGTGGCGTCTCCGACCTCGCGCCCAGCATCTGCGGCGGCCGGTTGCGCGGCAAGAACTGGATCGGGACCCGGTGCGTCATCGTGAGGCCTGGTCGTGGACCTACGGCGGTAGAATGCGCGCATGCTGCAAATAGCTCGTCGTCGCGTAGGCCGTCCCAGAGAGCCTGTGCCGGCCGATGTGTCCGATCGAGTCCTGAACTGGCTGGCTGACGGGAAGCCGCTCAGCGCCTTCTGTGCGCTGCCTGGGAGCCCGTCCCGGCGGACGGTGCACGACTGGCGCGCGAAGGACCCGGAGTTCCGGCGAGCGTTCGACTTCGCGCGCGAGATGGGGTTTGAGACGCTGGCTTTCGAGGCGATCCGCATCGCTGACGAGCCGCCGCCGGACGGGGTGGCGTCGAGGAAGTGGCTGGCGAAGAAGCGGCTGCAGGTGAAGACGCGGTTCTGGCTGATGTCGAGGTGGTTTCCGCTGGGGCTGGGCGCACGGCCGCGACAGCGGGAGTTTCCCGCACACGAAGTGTCCATATGCAGCGGTCACGATGCTGGATCACCGCGCTGACCTTGGTCAGCTTCCGTTGGGAGAATCGTGACGACTGGCTGCCTGCCTCGGTGGCGCTGAACGTCGACGAGGCCGGCTTTCTCGAGATGCTGTAGAGCCCGGTACGCCGCGTGCCGACCCACGCCGAGTTCGCGTAGGCGGGCGCCGGATAGCGAGACGGGGCCTCCCCGGCGCATGCCGGCGAGGAGGTGCACGACGACCGCAACGTGCAGTGCCTTGCCCGGCAACTGCCCGGCGCGCGAGAGCCAGGGCCACGGTATGGGGCCCTTCAGGAACATCCCGGACTGCCGTGTCAGCCGCCGTGGCGCGTTCGTTCTTGACTCGTGCTGGAGGTGCGCGGCCTGGTCGGTGGGCAGGCGAAAAGGGGTCAGGTCGTCGGGGGCTTTGCGCTTGGTCACGCGACCTGGTTCTCCTTGTTCGCCAGCAGGTCCATCACCTCGTGCCACATGCGTGTGCCCCTGGGGTCCATGTAGCGGCCGGGGTGCCGGATCCGCAGCGCGTCGGAGCGCAGCTCCATCCCGTCGAGGACGACCTTGCTGGCCCGCGCCATGCAATACTGTGCGCGGGCGATCGTCGCGTCGAGCTCGTCCAGCGGCGCCTCGATCAGGACGGCATCGTGCACGGGAGCGCACACCTGGATGCCGGCCTCGGTCATCAAGACGCAGGCCAGTCGCAGCATCTCGGCTCCGTTGGCCTGCATCGGGAAGTTGCGCAACGACCGCGGGTTGGAATTCGGCGTCACGCGCACCGGCCAGCCGAACACCGTCGACAGCGACCCGTACAGCATCGCGTGGTCGACTACCGCGTCCGACCAGCGCCAGAAGCGGCCGTAGGTCTGCCGGTGCTGACGGAGCAGGTCGCGGGCGTGCGCCGTCTGGCGGCCGATGCGCTGCGCCAGGGCCTCAGGCCCCATGGCGTACTGGACGCCGAGGATGCACTGCTTGAAGACCTCGCGGACGTCCGCGTGCGTCTGCTTGGTTGCGTTGGGCGGGGCGGCGCCGGCCTGGATCGCGAACGCCAGGTAGGGATCTCCGGATCCATACGCGGCAACCATCGCCGGGTCGCCGGACAGGGCTGCGGCGATGCCGAACTCCTGCTGCGACCAGTCGATGTAGGCCAGGCCGTGGCCAGGCGGCGGCTGGATCAGGCCGCGCAGCCAGACCGAGGGGCCGAAGAGGAACTTCGAGTTGCTCGGCTGGTTGCGGCCAGTGCGCGCGCGGAATGCGGACAGCAGCGTCCGGTTGCGGCCGTCGCGGCCGACGGCCAG
>CAZTQF010000776.1:0-1853 GCA_964615255.1 uncultured candidatus Brocadiaceae bacterium
TCGGTCGTCTGGTCGGACTTCGACGACGACGGCTACCAAGACCTCTACGTCGCCAACGACTTCCAGTCGCCGGACCTGATGTGGCGCAACCGGGGGGACGGCACCTTCGAGGACGTGACCCGTCGCCTGCCGCACACGGCGTTCTTCGGCATGGGCTGCGACTTCGCCGACGTCGACCTCGACGGCCGCATGGACCTCTGCGTCGCCGACATGTCGAGCACGACGCACTACATGGGCAAGATGCTGATGGGCCACATGGACCAGCACCGCTGGTTCCTGATGAACAGCGACCCGCAGCAGTACATGCGCAACGCCCTGTACGTGAACTCGGGGACGGAGCGCTTCCTCGAGTGCGCGCACATGGCGGGTCTGGCCAGCACCGACTGGACCTGGACGGTCCGGTTCGCCGACCTGGACGAGGACGGCCAGCAGGACTTCTTCGCGACCAACGGCATCCCGGTGTTCGCCGACAACCCGGACATCGGCGACCGGGTGCAGGCGCTGTGGAAGGACCAGCGCTACAACGCCGCGCTCGACGTGATGCGCAACATGCCGCGCGTCGACGAGAAGAACATCGCGCGCCGCAACGTCGGCGACCTGCAGTTCGAGGACGTCGGCGCCGAGTGGGGGCTCGACGAGTCCGGCGTCACGCACGGGGCGGTGGTCGTCGACCTCGACCGCGACGGGGACCTCGACATCGTGACCAACAACCTCAACGCCGAGGCCAGCGTGTTCGAGAACCGCACCACGGGGACCCGTCGCCTCCTCGTCGAGCTGCGGGGGGCAGGCGGCAATACGCGCGGCGTCGGCGCCAGGATCGAGGTCGACGCCGGCGGGCAGACCTATGCTCGGCAGGTCTCGCTGACGCGCGGCTACATGAGCGCCGGCGAGGCGGTCGAGCACTTCGGGCTCGGGGCGGTCGCCGCGGCCGACGAGGTGCGGGTGATCTGGCCCGGCGGCCGGCTGCAGCGCGTCGCGGACGTCGCGGCAGACCAGCACCTGGTGATCCGGGAGCCGCGCAGGCTCGCGGAGATCGCCAGCCGGTCGCCGACGGGCCGCAGCGTCGCGGTGGTGCACGAGGCCGCGCGGCACGTCGAGGCGGACTTCGACGACTTCGCCGCGCAGCCGCTGCTGCCGCACCGGCTCTCGCGGCTCGGACCGGGTGCTGCCGCCGCCCAGCTCGACGGCGAGGACGGCGGCGACGCCGTTTGGTTCGGCGGGGCCGCCGGCCGCCCCGGCGTGCTGCTGCAGGGGCTCGCGTCCGGCGGCGACGTCGAGCGAATCGAGGGCCCCTGGCGCGAGGACGCTGCCGCCGAGGACATGGGCGCGGTCTTCGTCGACTTCGACGGGGACGGGGACCTGGATCTCTACGTCGCGAGCGGCAGCAACGAGTGCGGCGAGGACGACGCGCTCCTTCGTGACCGGCTCTACGTCAACGACGGCGCCGGGGTGTTCTCGCGCGCGTCGGCCGACGCGGTGCCGGACCTGCGCATCAGCTCGGGCTGCGTCGCGGCCGCGGACTACGACCGCGACGGGGACGTCGACCTGTTCGTCGGCGGCCGCATGGTGCCCGGCGGCTTCCCGCGCGCGCCGGGGAGCGCGCTGCTGCGCAACGAAGGCGGCCGCTACGTCGACGCGACCGACGAGGTGGCGCCCGGGTGCCGCGACCTCGGGATGGTGTCCGGCGCGTGCTGGACCGACTTGGACGACGACGGCTTCGTGGACCTGGTCGTGGCCGCGCAGTGGCAGCCGGTGCGCGTGTTCGGCAACCAAGGCGGCGCGCGGCTCGTCGACCGCACCATGGCGCTCGGTCTCGAGTCGATCCGGGGTATCTGGAACGGCGTCCTCTCCAC
>CAZTQF010000777.1:0-1852 GCA_964615255.1 uncultured candidatus Brocadiaceae bacterium
CTCCAGCGTCTCGTGGACGACCGACTACGAGGACATCCGCGGCGCCGAGCTGGTCGTCGAGGCCGCCACCGAGAACAAAGAGCTCAAGGGCAAGATCTTCTCGATGGTCGAAGGACTCGTCGCAGACGACGCGATCCTGTGCAGCAACAGCTCGCACCTCGAGCCCGAGGTGATCTTCGCCAACAGCGCGCACAAGGGCCGCACCGGCGTCGTGCACTACTTCTTCCCGGCCGAGCGCAACCTGCTGGTCGAGGTGGTCCCGGGCAAGGACACCGACGCCGCCACGACCCGGTGGCTGATGTCGTTCTACGAGCAGCTCGGCAAGGTCCCGATCGAGGTCCAGTCGCGCTACGGCTACGCGCTCGACCCGGTCTTCGAGGGCCTGTTCTACGCCTGCGCGCTGCTCGCCGAGCGCGGCGTCGCGTCGACCAAGGAGATCGACGTCGTCTGCAAGCGCACCTTCAAGATGGGCGTCGGCTCGTTCACCGCGATGAACCTGACCGGCGGCAACCCGATCACCGCGGTCGGCCTCGACAACTACACCACCAAGATCGGCCCCTACTTCCGCACGCCCGACTCGCTGAAGGACAAGGTCGAGAAGGGCGAGCCCTGGGACGTGCCAGCGCGCGGCGAGAAGGTCGAGGTCGCGGACGACGTCGCGACCACCGTGCGCGACGCGCTGATGGGCGCCTACTTCGGGCTGTGCGGCGAGATCGTCGACGCCGGCCTGATCTCGGTCGCGGACTTCAACATGGGCCTCGACGTCGGGCTCGATATGAAGCCCGCGTTCTCGTTCATGAACGAAGTCGGCACCGACACGGCGCTGGCGCTGGTGCAGGCCTACGCCGCCGACTACGAGGGCTTCCCGGTGCCCAAGTGCATCGAAGAGCACGGTAAGGACGGCACGCCGTTCGACATCCCGGTGATCCTGCGCGAGGACCGCGACGGCGTCGCCGTGCTGACGATCCGCCGCCCCAAGGTGCTCAACGCGCTCGACCAGGACGTCTTCCGCGAGCTGCAGCGTCGCTTCGAGGAGTGCGACGCGGACGCCTCGGTCAAGGGCGTCGTGCTGACCGGCTTCGGCAAGAAGGCGTTCGTCAGCGGCGCCGACGTCAACTTCCTGGCGAAGATCGACAGCGTCGAGATGGGCGAGCAGACCTCGCGCACCTCGCAGCAGTGCGTCGACGCGGTCCAGGCGGTGCAGAAGCCGACGGTCGCCGCGCTCAACGGCCTCGCGTTCGGCGGCGGCATCGAGACCGCGATGGCGTGCGAGGCGCGCGTCGCCAAGAAGGGCCTCAAGGTGCTGGCCGGCCAACCCGAGGCCAACCTCGGCATCATCCCGGGTGCTGGCGGCACGGTGCGCCTGCCGCGCCTCGTCGGCTTCGAGAACGCCAATACGATGCTGCGCACGACGCGCCCGATCAGCTCCGAGGAGGCGCTCGCGTTCGGGCTGATCCGGGAGGAGGTCGAGGGCGACCTCGTCAGCCGCGCCGTCGAGCTGTGCCGCGACATGGCCGACGGCAAGGCCGAGCGCTCGCGCATGGACGAGGGTCCGATGGCGGACGTCCCCGACCACCTGCCGGACGTGGAGATCGGCCACCTGTCCACCAAGGTCGACGAGGTCCTCCAGAAGGCGATCCTGGGCGCGGCCCGGCTGCCCCTGTCCGAGGCCATCCCGTTCGAGGCAAAGTGCTTCGGAGAGGTCTGCGGAACCGAGGACATGCGCATCGGCGTCGAGAACTTCCTGACCAACGGCCCCAAGACGAAGGCCCAGTTTGTGCATCGCTGAGCAAGAACGGCTCGAAGTCGCGCCTTGGCATGGAGATACATCAGCCGCAGGCCGATCGGAGCA
>CAZTQF010000778.1:0-1850 GCA_964615255.1 uncultured candidatus Brocadiaceae bacterium
AGAACGGGTGGTCGACGGAGCCCATCGGCGTGCTCTTGGTGACCTTGCCCTCGGGGCTCGTCGGCGAGTACTGACCCTTGGTCAGCCCGTAGATGCGGTTGTTGAACATCAGCACCTTCAGGCCGACGTTGCGCCGCATCATGTGGATGAAGTGGTTGCCGCCGATCGACATCGCGTCGCCGTCGCCGGTGATCACCCACACGTCGAGGTCGGGGTTGCTGAGCTTCACGCCGGTCGCGAGCGCCGGCGCGCGACCGTGGATCGTGTGGAAGCCGTAGGTCTCCATGTAGTAGGGAAACCGCGAGCTGCAGCCGATACCCGAGATGATCACCGTCTCGTGCAGTTTCTTGCCGAGGTCGGCGAACGCGGCCTGGACCGAGTTCAGGATCGAGTAGTCCCCGCAGCCGGGGCACCAGCGAACGTCCTGGTCGCTCTTGAAGTCCTTCTTGGTCAGCTTCGGCTCTTCGACGCTGGTCATCAGCCCATCTCCTTCAGCACGTTGGCGAGGTAGTCCTCGATGTCCTGGCTCTGGAACGGCTGCCCGTTCACCTGGCTGTAGCTCTGCACGTCGACGAGGTACTTCGACCGCAGCATCATCGCCAGCTGGCCCTTGTTGAGCTCGGGGAGCACGACCTTGCGGAAGCCCTGCATCAGCTCGCCGAGGTCGTTTGGCAGCGGGTTGAGGTGCCGCAGGAACGCGGCGCTCACCTTCTGACCGTCTTCACGCAGCCTCGTCACCGCGGCCGTGATCGCGCCGCGCGGGCTGCCCCATCCGAGCACCAGCACGTCGCCCTCGCGGTCGCCGAGCGGCTCGAGCGGCGGCAGGTCGTTCGCGACGTTCGCGACCTTTTGCGCGCGCGTGTCCACCATGTGCTGGTGGTTCTGCGGGTCGTAGCTGATGTTGCCCGTGACGTCCTGCTTCTCGAGGCCGCCGATGCGGTGGACCAGCCCCGGCGTGCCGGGCTTCGCCCACGGGCGCGCGAGAGTCTTCGGGTCGCGCTTGTAAGGCTCGAACTTCTCACCCGGCTCGCCCGGCGGCGCGTAGCGCACTTCGATGGGCGGCAGCGCGTCCACCTCGGGCAGGCGCCACGGCTCGCTGCCGTTGGCGATGTAGCCGTCGCTCAGGACCATCACCGGCACCATGTGCTGGGTGGCGATGCGGATCGCCTCGTAGCCGACCTCGAACGCGTCGGCCGGCGTCGAGCACGCGATGACCACCATCGGCGACTCGCCGTTGCGGCCGTACATCGCCTGCAGCAGGTCTGCCTGCTGGGTCTTGGTCGGCATCCCGGTGCTGGGCCCGGCGCGCTGGATGTTGAGCACCACCAGCGGCAACTCGGCCATGATCGCGAGCCCCATCGCCTCGGCCTTGAGCGCGACGCCGGGACCCGAGGTCGAGGTGATCCCGAGCTGCCCCGCGTAGCTCGCGCCGATCGCGGCGCACACGGCCGCGATCTCGTCCTCGGCCTGGAACGTCACCACGCCGTGGTGCTTGTAGCCCGCGAGCTGGTGCAGCACGTCGCTCGCCGGCGTGATCGGATAGCTGCCGAGGAACAAGGGGACCCCGCACTGCTTGCTCGCGGCGACGAGGCCCAGGCACAGCGCCTGGTTGCCCATGATGTTGCGGTAGGTGCCCGCGGGCAGCTTCGCCGGCGCCACCTTGTAGGCCGTCTGGAAGATCTCGGTCGTCTCCGCGTAGGCGTGCCCCGCCTTCATCGCGATCAGGTTCGCCTCGACGACGTCGGGCTTCTTCGCGAACTTCTTGGCGATCGCCTTCTCGGTCGGCTCGGTCTCGCGGTGGAAGAGCCAGTAGAGGATCCCCAACGCGAACATGTTCTTGCACCGGTCCT
>CAZTQF010000779.1:0-1841 GCA_964615255.1 uncultured candidatus Brocadiaceae bacterium
AACGCCAACCACTGGCGAACGCCGGAGGCCCTGCTGATGCAGGGGCGCGCCGAGCGCCTCGCCGGGACCGCCGGGGCGGCGACCACGACCCTCAAGGAGCTCGATGACCGGGCGATCCGGGACGGCTTCGGCACGGTCTGGAGCGCGCGCGCCAAGTACGAGCTGGCGCTGACCCTCGTCGCCGACGGCAAGTCCGGCGAAGCCCGCACGGCGTTCAAGTCCGCGAGCACGGCGGCCAACACCGCCCTGAACACGAGCAAGACCGACGTCGCCGAGCTGCAGAACCTGAAGACCCTGGCGCGCGTCGGCGAGGGCGAGACCTACCTGATCGACAAGGACTTCAAGAAGGCCGAGTCGTTCTTCAAGAGCCTCGCCAACGACCCCTCCCCCGCCCTCAAGGCGGCCGCAGCCGCGGGCGAAGGCGAGGCGATCTTCCTGAGTGCCGTCGCCTCCAACAACGCCAATGACCTGCGTCGCGCCCAGCTGGCGCTGGCGCGCGCCAGCGTGTTCGACAGCACCAGCGGCGAGTCGAGCGCCAAGGCCAACTACTACCTCGGACGTTGCCTGCTGGCGCTCGGCGCCGACAAGGAAGGCGACTCCTTCAAGAAGCGCGCGCAGCAGTACTTCGAGATCGTCTACTCGTCCTACCCGTCGACCAGCTGGGCCGGCCGCGCCCGCGCCGAAGCGCAGAAGTAGGCCTCCCCACCGTAACGACGCCCCGCCCTCGCGCGGCCTCGTCGCGCGTGCATCCGCGCCGCGCAGTTTTTGCGGCGGGGGCTTCCAAGGGCCGCCCCCGTCGAGCAAACTTCCGTCCCCCTCTTATTCGAAATCCTCGAAGCCCCTCTCCCCCGCCTCGCACCTGGAGCGAGGCCGCTCTTCCCATGATGCTCAAGCACGTGCCGTCCGTCCGGTTCCTGGCGATGTCCGCCCCGCTCCTGTTCGCCAACTCGCTGTTCGCCCAGGAAGGCGCGACAGAGAAGCCTGGCTTCCTCGAAGACGTCATCGCCAACGCCGGCCTCATCGGCGGCCTGATCGTCGTGATGTCGGTCATCGCCGGCGCGCTGATCATCGAGAACTTCATGTCGATCAAGCGCGAGAAGATCGCGCCGCCCGACGTGCTGGACGAGATCGAGGCGCTGTTCGACGGCGAGGACTTCCAGGAGGCCGTCGAGCTCTGCGAGAACGAGAAGAACTACCTGACGAACGTCGTCGGCGCGGGCCTCTCGAAGCTCGGCCACGAGTTCGAGACCATGCAGACCTCGATCCGGGAGATGCAGACCGAGGAGTCCGTCAAGCTGTTCCAGAAGATCGGCTGGCTGTCGCTGATCTCGGCCATCGCGCCGATGATGGGCCTGTTCGGCACGGTGACGGGCATGTTCGACACGTTCGGCACGATCGCGGCGTCTGGCGGCAACGTCTCGCCGGCGAAGCTCGCGGGCGGCATTAAGGGCGCGCTGGTCACGACGATGCTCGGGCTGAGCGTTGCCATTCCGGTCGGCATCGCGTTCTTCGTGATGCGCAACCGCGTCATCCGCACGTCGACCGAGGTCAACGCCATCACCGAGGACCTCTTCGAGCGCTTCCGCTCGAAGTAGTCCCCCACTGGCCGGCCCGGTCTCGGTGATCCTTCCGCGCCCCGCGCGCGTTGACACACCTGCCCCGGGCCTCACCCCGTATCGCGCGGCCCAAACGCCGCGCCCCACCGGAGGAACAGCCGAATGAACCTAGAAAAGATGGTGCAGGAGGAGCTCGAGATGGACATGACGCCCATGATCGACTGCGTCTTCCTGCTGATGATCTTCTTCGTGCTGGTGATCGACCTCAGCCAGAAGAACCTCGAA
>CAZTQF010000780.1:0-1832 GCA_964615255.1 uncultured candidatus Brocadiaceae bacterium
GGTCCAGGAACGACAGGCCGCGGTTGCGGTACTTCTTGGCGATCGACACCACCAGGCGGAGGTTGCCCGACGACAACTTGCGCTTGGCGTCCTCGTAGTTCGCGTAGGCCGTCCGCAGGAACACGAGCCGCTTCATCATGCGGTCGTAGTTCTCCAGGCCGTCCACCTGCAGCTCGTCGAGGCGGCGGCGAGTCTCGATCGCGTCCGGGTTCTTCAGCTGCGCGCCGCGGTAGCGCGCGTGCCGGGTCTGCAGCCGCTTCATCTCGGCGGTGCGGCTCTCGACGAGGTCGATCATCGGGCGCACCTTCTTGCCCTGCAGGTTGAGCTCCTCGATCAGCGCGACGGCCTTGCGGCGGCGCGAGAAGATCCTGCGCTTGAGGACCACCTGCCGGGTGGCGGAGGCCTTCTCCGCGAACAGCTCGGCGAAGTCCTCACGCGCGGCCTCGTAGATGCGACGCAGCGTCTGGATGTTGCCCGGCAGGCGATCGGACAGGTCTGCCTTGCCGACTTCGGGATCCTGCTGGTTGACCTTGAGCGTCCGGTCGAACGCGAGCTCGCCCTTGAGCACGTCCTCCAGGATCTCGATCGCGTTGCGCATCCCGAAGCCCGACGAGAGCACCTCCTTGCGGAACTGCTTGCGGGTGAGCTCGATCTTCCGCGCGAGCGAGATCTCCTCCTCGCGCGTCAGCAGCGGGATCTCGCCCATCTGCGTGAGGTACATCCGGACGGGGTCGTCGATCTTCTCCGTGATGTCGACCACCGGCGCCGCGAGCTCCGCCTCGGTCGGCTCGGCGACCTCCATCTCGGGCGTGAGGTCGACGTCCTCGCCGTCGTCCGCGTCCTTGGCGCCGCGGCCCTTCTTGCCTGCCTTCTGCGCCTGCTCGTCCTCGACCACGTCGAGGCCGGCGTCGCCGATCATCTCCATGGCAGACTCGATGTGCTCGGGCGACGTCATGTCGTCCGGCAGCGCGGCGTTGAGCTGGGCCAGCGTGACCGAGCCCACCTTCTTCTGGGCTTTGATCAGCGCTTTGATCTTCTTCTCTAGTTCGTTCTTGGCGGCCATTTCAGTTCCGGTCGGGTCCGACGCTCCCCCGGCGCGAGGCAGTCGCGCGCGGGCAGGGTGTCAGAATGCAAGGGGTGGAGGTAGCTGGGGGTTGAATACGAGTTGCGGCGAGCAGCGCCGCAGCATGGGATGGAGTTGTGGTGGTCAGACAGATCCTCCGGCTTCGCCGCCGAGGAAGCTCGGCCTCGGGCGGGCAGGCCGGCTCGCGGCGACGCCGCCACCTTCGCGGCTCGCGCCGCGCGGCCGATCGCGCCGCATCAGCTCGAGGACCTGGGACTGCAGGCGCGCCGCCACCGCGGCGTCACCGGCGCGCAGCGCGCCGCTGAGCTGCTCGCGCAGCTCGCGCAGGGTGACCTGGGAGGTGACGCGGCGGCGGCCGTCGAGGATCCCGCGCAGGACCTCGCCGGGATCCGACATCTTGCCGGCCCGCTCCTGTGACAGCGCCAGCGCGGCCTGCAGCGCGGGCTGTTCGGCGGCTCGCGAGAACAGGTAGCGAAACAGCTCCGGGCCGGCGGTGCGCCCGACCGCCTGGCCCTCGACCGCCCACTCCAGCAACGCCCGGACTGCTTCGTCCTGAAGCGGCGCTTCGTCGACGTCGAGCTCTACGAGGAGGTCGGGCTTGGCCAGCACGCACGCGAGCAGCTCGGCCTCCGCCGCGCGCATCTTGCCGGCAGGCGCAGCGCCGCCGCGGACGGGCGCCATCCCGTCGGGGATATCGGGGATCAGCACCTCGTCGAGGTCGGGCGCCGCGAGCTCGTCCGGATCCGCG
>CAZTQF010000781.1:0-1824 GCA_964615255.1 uncultured candidatus Brocadiaceae bacterium
CACCACGTGGCGTAGGTCGAGAACCGGCAGCCTGCTTCGGGGTCGAACTTCTCGACCGCCTTCATCAGGCCGATGTTCCCTTCCTGGATCAGGTCCATGAACGTCAGACCGCGGTTGACGTAGTTCTTGGCGATCGAGACGACGAGCCGCAGGTTGGCGCGGATCATGTGCTCGCGCGCTTGCTGGTCGCCGCGCTGGACGCGCTTGGAGAGTTGGACCTCTTCTTGCGCCGTCAGCAACGGCACTTCGTTGATGTCCGACAGGTATGTGTCGAGACCTTGGTCCCGCATGGCTTTCCTCCTTGTGGTGTGACCGGACAGCTATCGGACTCGGGCACATCGCGAGGCGATCGCTGGACGCTGTCCGTCGCATTCCGGGACGGCCGGGGGCGGGGAATCCCTCAGCGCTGCAGCTGCAGGGCGACCGAGGCATCCGCTGCGAGGTCCCTCGCGGAAACACGCAGGACGGCGCTCCCGCTTTCTGGGTGCACCACGCGGAGCGTGACGGGCCCGTGCGACGGCGCGCGGACGATCGCGCAGCCTCGCGAGTCGGTGACGCCGTTCGCGAGCAAGGACGCCCGCGAGTCTGCGTGGTCGCGCCATGACGACGCAACCGGGGTAGCGGCGTCGACGGTCAGCCCAGGAGGTGCGGTGAGGAGCTCGACCTGAGCGCCGGCGACGGGGCGGCCTTGGCCGTCGGAGACCGTGACCGTCCGCTCGATCCACCTCGGCAGCAGGACCCGCACGGTCGTCGACCGCGTCCGATCCAACGTGACCCGATGCAGCGCGGACGGAGCGTGAACGGCTTCGGAAGCGACCACGCGCAGCAAGGCGGGTGAGCCCACCTCAGCGCGCGCCTCGAGACGGCCGAGCTCGTCGTCCGCCTCGAGCACCACAGGATCGGGCCGGAGCGCGGCTTCCGATGCCGTGACGAGCTGGGCTCGATAGGCCTCGACAGGCCGCCCCGTCGCCGCGTCCACGACCTCGACCGACAGCAGCCCCGCGGGCGCCGACGTGACGCGGTAGCCGCGCGCACCCCAGCGGGCCTCGACGAGCGTGGGCTCGCGCCCGCTCGCCGTCACGAGCAGCTGGGTCAAGCCCGCGGCTTCGCCAGGGCGAGAAAGGCGGGAGAGGCGGAAGCGGCCGTGCTCGTCGGTGCGCGTTCGGCCGCCGTCCGTGCTGGTGATCCACGCCATGGTGACCGGCGCGCCGCTGTCTGAGACGACCTCTCCCTCGAGGGAGACGCGCCGAAGGGCCGGCGGCGCGGCGACGCCATGCGCGGCGCCAGGGCTCCTCGCCGGCGGGCGCGGGCCGACAGGAGCGCTCTCTGCCCCCGAGCGCGGCGGGCCCACAGGCGCGCGAGGCTCGGCGGGGATCGGCGGCTGCACGACGCCCGGCTCGAACCACCGCAGGAGCCAGGCCGCCGCCGACAGGGCGACGACCGCGACGACGACTCCGCGCAGCACGCGCTCTTAGAAGAGCGTGTAGATGAACGGCGCGACGCCGGTCGCGCCGAGCACGAGCAGCACGCCGAGCAGGCCGAAGACGATCAGGATGGGTGCGAGCCACCACATCTTGTTCTCCGCCATGAACATGACGAACTCGCTCACGAGGCCTCGCTCCTGGTCTTGGGCGGCGTCGAGGAAGTCCTGGTCTTTCTTGGTGTCGTGCTGGTCGGTCATCGGCTAGGCGCTCTGTGTTCGATTGGGCGAAAGAGTATAGCCCTGCATCGGCAGGGCGGGCAGCAACGCCTCAGCGCAGGCCTTTTGACGGCGAAGCGCATCAGGGCAGCGCGCCGAGCGCAGCGGGATCCTGCCTTTTCTTC
>CAZTQF010000782.1:0-1816 GCA_964615255.1 uncultured candidatus Brocadiaceae bacterium
GGCGAGCCAGGGAAGCAAGAATGAGCTACCGGCCGCCCGGCACGCTGCGCGTGCTGCGGATCCTGGCGAGCAACTCCGCGCTGCGGCTGCTGCGCCTCGCGGACGTGCAGCGATCGCGGCGGCAGCAGGAGTCGCGGGGGCGCCGAGGTGCGACCAGCCGCAAGCGCGGCAGCGGCCTGACCTGGCTGATGCTGCTGGTCCTGCCGCTGTTCGCGCTGCAGGCGGTCGGGATGAGCGGCCGCGCGGTGGAAAACCTGGTCGACGCGTCGAACTGCACCGCGCCGCCGAGCGACCGCGTCGTGCTCCCGATGGGGATGGGCTGGCGTGGAGAGGTCGCGCTGATGTCCGACGACGTCGACGAGCTGCGCGAGGTGTTGGACCGCTTCGGCGTCGACGAGTCCTCGCGGCCGCCGCGCTCCACGGTGCTGGCGGCCTTCCGCGAGCACGGCGCGCCGAGGCTCGGCGGCCGCGTCGTCCTCTCCGCAGCCAAGAGGGCCGGCCCCACGCACCGCGCGACGTTCTACACCGCGGAGGCCGAGCAGGTGTTCGCGCGGACCTGCGCGCTGCTGTTGCTGACGCTGGCGCTGATGTCGCTCTGCTCGGCCGTCGGCGGCGCCAACGCCAACCTCGGCGGGGGTGACTGGATCCAGTGGTGGCTGATGACGTTCCCGGTGCCGACGCGCTCGCTGACGGTGGCCAGGGCCTTCGAGTACGCGCTGGTGCAGCTGTTCCCGTGGTTCACGCTGTTCCCGCTGACGTGGCAGGTGCTCGCCGCGCTGGGCCAGCCGTGGGCGCTTGCGATCGCCGCGGGTGCGGCGCTGACGACCACCTTCTTCAACGGGGCCCTGCGGCTCTGGATCGAGACCCAGCTGCGGCTGCGCTGCTCGCTGCGGACCCTCAAGAGCGTGCAGGGAGCTTGCACGATCGGGGCGCTGTTGATGATCGGTCTAGTCTTCTGGGTCGCGTTGAACGACGTCACGCCCTACGGGTTCGTCGACCTGGCGGCGTCGTTGCCGGCGGCGTTCCTGCTGGTGCCAGGGACCTGGCCGATCGGCCTGTCGGTGCTGGGGCCGCTGGCTGCAGCGGTCGGCGTGAGCGTGTCGGCCGCGGCCTTCGCGTCTTCGGTCGCAGCGACCGGTCGCGCGCTGCGCGGCGGAGTGATGCGCACCGGCGGCGTCGACGCAGGCGCGCGCAAGGGCGCGCGCCTGTGGACGCGCGGGGGCGCGCTGGGCATCGGCGGCAAGGAGCTGGCGCTGCTCAAGCGAGACCGCACGTTCCTGGTCCAGACCGTGCTCGTGCCGGTCTTCATCATCGGGCTCCAGCTGGTCGTCAACCCGAAGCTCGGCGACGCGGGCGGCACAGGCGTCGCGATCATCGCCTACGCGGCCGGCTTCTGCGGGGCGAGGGGCGGGTGCTTCCAGGCGCTGAGCTCGGAGGGCCGCGCGCTCTGGATGCTCTACGCGCTGCCGGTCTCGACGCTCGAGATCCTGCGGCGCAAGACGCGGATCTGGGCGGCGCTCTGCGCGGTCCTGGGCACCGCCGCGCTGGTCGTGTTCTCGCTGCGCGCGCGGGCAGACCTCTTGGACTTCGCGTGCGATCTCGTGTTCGTGGTCGTCGGCGTCTGGTGCGCTGCGCACATCGCGGCGGCGATCAGCGTGCTCGGCGCGAACACGACCCCGGACGCGGTGCAGCGGAACCCGAAGCAGCGCTACTCGTGGCTATTCCTGTTCCTGGCGGGGTCCTACTCGGCCGTGCTGGCGATGGAGGAGGTCGGCCACCGCGTGGCCGGGGCGACGATCTTCGCGACCCTCACGTT
>CAZTQF010000783.1:0-1815 GCA_964615255.1 uncultured candidatus Brocadiaceae bacterium
AGGCCGGCGTTCCGGGTGGGCTGTAGAGCGGCAACACGCCGCTCTGCTGCAGCAGGAGCTGGATGCGGCCACCGACAAACGCGGCGCCGTTGTCGCTCTTGAGCACGAGCGGAGCGCCGTGCTGCGCGAAGAGCCGATCGATGACGGGCGCAACGTGATCCTGGTCCTGACGGCGGCACACCGCGACGTCGAGCACGTCCCCGCTCGCGAGATCGCGCACCACGAGCAGATGCTTGCCAAGCTCTTCGACGCCGCCAGGCAACTCGGCGAAGTCCGTCGCCCAGATGGCGCCGGGGCGCTGCCAGGTGAGCCGCTCGAGGCGGCGCCGCCGCAGGCGCGCCCACAGACGCCTCCACCGTCGCTTGAGGCGACGGAGGCAATCCCGGCCGACCATGGGATACGCGCGCTGCAGTTCGACATCCGAGATGCGACCACCACACGCCTGCAGCGTCGCATAGACATCGTTCCGCGTCAGCCGATCGGCGGCGCGGCATGGCCGCCCAGGCCGGCGCCGCACGACGCCGGCCGCGACATCACGCGCGTGACGAATCCACCGGCAAACGGTCGACACCGGCCGCTGCAGCATCGCCGCGACGCGCCGACAGGACAGCCCGAGTTCGCCGACCAGCAGCCACGCGAGACGCTGGCACAGCTCACGCAGCCTCTCTTCGCTGTGCGCCGTAGCGATCATCGGTTCAGGCGGCGGACCTCCTGCCGCGTCAGTCGCCGCGTCTCCGGCACCGGCTTTTTTTCGAGCTCAGACAGCCGCGCGCGCGCCGTCGCATACCGCAGTTCGCGTTCGAGTTGCGCGATGCGATCGCGCAGCTCCTGCTCACGAGCATCCGCCTCGACGTCGCGTTCGACGGGGCGACCCGGACTGCCCGGCTCGAAGGCTTCCTGATACTGACGCAGCGCGTCATCGCGCAGGCGCGCGAAGCGCGAGCGGTCGATGCCGAGGCGCTCGCACGCCTCATGCACCGACAGCTCACCCATCACGGTCTGCAGCACGATCCGGGATCGAATACGGCTCAGCTCCGACACGTCGTGCTTGTCGAGGTGTGCGAGCCCCTTGTTCGGCCGTCCCTTCGCCATATCACGCGACTCCTTCGTTCGGGTTGGCGGCGACGTTAGCACTAGGCGAAGGCAACGAAGCAGGCGTTGGCGGCGATTCCTCCGGCGCCGACGCCTTCAGCGTCGCGAGCACGCGCTCGCCGCGCGACTTCTTGCGCACCCGACGCTTCTGCTGCGGCTTGCCGTCCTTCGTCTTCGCGACCTTGTCCGGCCGCACGCACACGGCCCTCTGCGTGACGCGATGCAGCGCCTTCAGCCGCAGCACCTCGCCTTCCAGACGCTGGTTCTCGGAGCGGAGCTTGGTGAGATCCGCATCGAGATCACGCTTGCGCCCCCGGGCGCGCGGCTCCAGGCCATCGATCATCGCCTGCATCATGCGCGTCTCGAGCACGTAGTAGCGCACCAACGCGATGTGCAGTTCGTCGGCGGCGGACTGCGTCGTACGCAGCCCGCACATCGCCTCGAAAATCACCGTCGCCCGACGCTTCGCCTCGTCGCTTCCCGTCAGGGCCTTCGGCCCCGCCGGCTGCGACCGCTGCTTACGAGCAGCCGTCACGACGCATCCTCCGCGCTCGGCGACCCGTCGGAAAGACCATCGCGCAAGTCACGCAACGCGCCGTCGAGTGGCGACTCGCCGGGGGCTTCGACATCGCCTTCGCCACCGATCTCCGCGCGTCGTCCGGTCGCACCTAGATCGACCTCTTCGCGACTGCCATCCTCCTTCGTCAACACCACGCGCTCGCC
>CAZTQF010000784.1:0-1809 GCA_964615255.1 uncultured candidatus Brocadiaceae bacterium
CGCGGTCCAGCCGATGGACCGGCGCCGGCCGGTAGGTGCCGGTGCGGACGCCGAAGGCCTGCGCGTCGAGCCAGCCGACCACGTGGAAGTCGTGGCCGCTGCCGGGCTGGACCGGCAGCCCCGCGGGCTTGTCGAGGACCAACACGTCCTCGTCCCGGTGCACGACCCGCGGCGTGAGCGAGCGCGGCGGCGGCGCAGCCGGCGGGCTCGGCAGCGGCGTCCCGCCGGCGGCCGCGCCCAGGTTGTCGGGCAGCGTCAGCACCATCCCGGCGCGCAGACGCAGATCCGGCCCGGCCTTCTTGCCGTCGATGCGGATCGTGCCGCGCCGCAGCAGCCGGAAGATCCCGCCGAGCGGGACGCCCGGCAACAGCTTGCGCAGATGACGGTCGAGCCGCTGGCCCTCCTCCGTCTCGCGCAGCTCGAGCTCGTGCATGCGCACAGCCAAGCAGGCTCCACGGCGCGACGGAACCGAAATCCCGGCGCCGCGATCTGCCGACTCAGCGGCCCTTGGCTTCGCCCTCGGCGGGCAGCACGATCTTCGACGGCGGCGCTTCGCCGGCGGGGACGAAGCGCATCGAAACGGAGTTCACGCAGTGGCGCGTGTTCTTCTCGGTCATGCGCTCCCCGTGGAACACGTGTCCCAGGTGGCCCTTGCAGTTCTTGCAGACGATCTCGACACGGATCATGCCGAACGAGACGTCCTCGTGCCGCTCGATCGCCCCCTCGATCTCGTCGTCGAAGCTCGGCCAGCCGCAGCCGGAGTGGAACTTGTCCTCGCTACGGTAGAGCGGCGCGTTGCACTGCCGGCAGATGTAGAGGCCGTCTTCCTTCAGGTCGGTGTATTCGCCGGTGCCGGCGCGCTCCGTGCCCTTGTTGAGGAGGACGTAGCTCTCTTGCTCGTTCAGCGGGTTGTAGGACATCGCAGGGACCTCGGCAGCAGCGGCGGAGACGGGGGTGGAAGCGGCGGCAGGAGCCGTCTGGACCGCCGGCGCCTCGTCGGCGCCTGCGGCCTGCACCTCAGGGCGTACAGCGTCGATCTGCGCGTCCCGGGGTGATGTCTCTTGGCCGCAGCAGGAGAACAGAAAGGTCGCAGCAGCGACCGACAGGATCTGGTTGGTGCGCATGGTCACGTGTTCGTTTTCGTCCTCGTCCGGAGCGGGGATGCGGACCCGTCGTGCTACGCGGGACAGCCCCAAGAGTGCCGCGGCATTCCCTCAACTCCGCTCCAGCCGGGCGCCGCCTGGCGTGTCGACGATCCGCCAGCCAGCCGCGAGGATGCGGTCCCGCAGCGCGTCGGCGCGCTCCCAGTCCTTGTCGGCCTTGGCCTGCGCGCGCTCCGCGAGCAGCGCCACCAGCTCTTGGGGCGCGTCCCCGGTCGCGTCGGCCACCGGCTCTTCGCCGAACACCGCCAGCACGTCCTCGAACCGCGCGAACGCCGCCAGCGCGGCGGCGGCCGCGGCCGCGGAGGGCGCCGCCCGGTGAACCGCGCCGACCAGCTCGAAGACGGCCGCCAGCGCCTCCGAGACGTTGAGGTCCTCGGACATCGCCGCCGTGAAGCCGTCCTGCGCCGCCGCCACGGCCGCGCCGAGGTCGTCCGCCCCCGCCGCCTCGGCGCCGTCTCGCACCCGCACGAGCTTCTGACGCGCACCGTTGACGCGCGCGATCGCCGCCCGCGCCTCGTCGAGGCCGGCGAGCGTGAAGTTGAGCGACTGGCGGTACTGCACCCGCGTCAACGCGTAGCGCAGCTCGAGGCCGCTGTAGCCCTTCTCCAGGATGTCGCGGACCGTATAGAAGTTGCCGAGGCTCTTC
>CAZTQF010000785.1:0-1807 GCA_964615255.1 uncultured candidatus Brocadiaceae bacterium
GGTGCCGCAGATGCCGGCCGCGGCGACCTTGATCCTCACCTCGCCGGGCTGCGGCTCGGGCACCGTCAGGTCCGTGCGGAGTCGGTAGTGTCCGGGGGAGGAGAGCTGGACTCCTTTCATCGACGTCATGGTGTCAGGCCCGCCCTTGGCGGGCGGAGTATTCTGCGGATACAACCACGCCAGCGCCACCAGGGAGATGACGATCACCGGACCGTTCCACAACCTCGCCGCGCTGCTCCTGGTCGGGCTCGCCGGCTGCGCAGCGCCCGAACCGACGCGGCCCGCGTATCGGCCGCGGGAGGTCGCGGAGGTCGAGCGTTGGCAGGTCCGCGCGCACGGTCAAGCGCTGGGCGCGCTGGTGAAGTTCGAGATTCGCGATCCGGCCGGTCCGGTGCCGTTCTACCGGGTCCTCGACGGCAGCGGGCGGTGGCTCGGCCACGCCGACGCCCGCGGCCGCTTCTCGCGCCGGGTCCCGTTCCAAGAGGGGGAAGAAGACCTCGGCGTCTGGTCGCTCGCGCGCGGCTGCGCGCTGCTCTTCGGTCGCGACGGCGAGGTGGAGCTGGCGCGGGTGCCGCCTCGGGCCGCCGAGGCGGGGTTCCGTCCCGACCGTTGAGGTGTTTCGCTTGGCCGCTGCCGGCGGCGGCCTACATTCGGCGCTGATGACCGAACGCCGCAAGCGCCCCGTCCACGCCAGCCGCGTCGAGATGACGGAGATCGTCATGCCCAACGACGCCAACCCGCTGGGCAACGCCATGGGCGGCCGCGTCATGCACTGGATCGACGTGTGCGCGGCGGTCTGCGCCGGTCGTCACGCCCGCACGCCGGTGGTGACCGCGAGCGTCGACAACGTCGACTTCCACAACCCGGTCCCGGTCGGCAGCGTCATCGTGCTGCTCGCGTCGGTCAACTACACCGGGCGCACCTCGATGGAGGTCGGAGTCAAGGTCTGGCAGGAGGAGCGGCCGACCGGCCACCGCAACCACGTCGCGTCGGCGTATCTGACCTTCGTCTCGCTCGACCCGGAGACGCGCAAGCCGCGCGTCGTGCCGATCGTCGTGCCCGAGAGCGACGAAGAGCAGCGCCGGTTCGCCGACGCCGAGGCCCGCCGCCAGGCGAGGCTGTCGCTGCGGACGCCCAAGGCCTGAGCGGCGGCCGCGTGTGCAGCGGCCGCGTCAGGCCAGCCGGCTCAGAACCACTCGGGGACCTGCTCGGCGTCCAGGCCCATGGCCTGCATGATCAGCTGCTGGACGTAGCCGGGGTCGATCGAGAACTCCTTAAGGGTCTCGTAGCAGCTGCCTGCCTTGATCGACAGCACCGCCAGCGCCATGTGCTCGGGTCGAACGATCTTGCTGCCCAGCTCTTGGGCCGCGTCGCGCGCGCGCTCGAACACCGTGACGCAGTGCCGGTTCCAGGGGCCGTTCGGGACCTCCGGCTCGCGCGGGAGGCTGTCGACGTAGCCCGAGAACATGTCGGGGTCGACGTTGAGGTCGAGGAAGATGTGGTGCAGGCAGACGCTCTGGTCGACGGTGAGTCCGTAGATGAGGTGGCCGGTCGCAACCGACTCGTCCTGCAGCTGCTCGGCAAGGGCTTTGGCCTTCTCGGTGGCCAGGACGGTCTTGGGGTCGAAGTCCTCGAACATGGCGGGCGGAGAAGACTAGCCAGCCGCGGGGCGCTCCGCCAGTTGACGCCCACCCGGAGCCGAGATCTGGCCGGATTTCTGCGTGACCCGGGGGCGCGGCCCCCGCGGTGGCGCGCCCGCGCTGGGTAGGATGCCCGGGTGGCCGGCCCGCGCACGATCCTGCACGCC
>CAZTQF010000786.1:0-1804 GCA_964615255.1 uncultured candidatus Brocadiaceae bacterium
ATGCTGCGTCGGCTCGAGCGGCGCGCTGCCTGCTGACTCTCATGTGTTCGCTGATCGTTCTCCGAGGCCTGTTCGAGCGGCACCGGCTCTTCGTCGCTGCCAACCGCGACGAGCGGACCGACCGCAGCTCCGCGCCGCCGGGCGCGTGGCATGGCCAGCGCCGCAAGATGCTCTCGCCGCGCGACCGCGTCGCGGGCGGGACGTGGCTCGCGGTCGATGACGGGCGCCGCTTCGCGGGCATCACCAACGTGCACGGTGAGCCCGCGATCGAGGGGGCGCCGTCGCGCGGGCACCTGCCGCACCTCGCGCTCGACCACGAGGACCTGCGAGGCGGCGCCGAGGCGGTGCTGGAGCGGGTCGCGGCAGCGCCGCACGCAGCCTTTCAGCTGGTGCTGGCGGACGCGGACCAAATCCTCGTGATCCGGCACGTGGCCGCTTCGACCACCTGCGAGGCGCGCCCTGAGCCCGTGGTCGCCTTGAGTAACGAGCACGCCGTGGGGGTCTGGCAGCCGCGCGGCCTGGAGGCGGCGCTCGCGCCGACGCTCGACGTCGGCGCGCGGCTCGACGCGCTGGCGCGCTGCCTCAAGGACCGCGGCGGCGACGGCGCGCACGCGGTCTGCAAGCACGGCGAGGACTACGCGACGGTGTCGAGCTCGTTGATCGCCGTGGCTGCGTCCGGCGTTGAAGGCACGATCTGGCGCTACGCGCCGGGGCCGCCGGACGTGATCGGTTATCGGGACTACGGCAACCTCGCCGCGCGCCTCGTCAGCGGGACTTCTGATCGAGCGCCGCGAGGTTGAGGCGGGCGTTCTCTGCGGCCTGCGCGGCCGCAGCGCGCTGCTGCTCGGTGGCCGACGACTCCTCGCGGACGCTCGCGGCGAGCGCGAGCGCCCGCTCGTACATGCTGCGGGCCTTCTGCAGGTTCTCGGGCGACGCGAGGTGGTAGTGGAGCACCACGCCGGCGTCGTTCCAGAGCTGCGGCGAGTCGGGCTCTTTTTGGATCGCGTACTGGTACGAGGTGAAGGCGCGCTCGAACGCGCCGGTCTCCCGGCACAGGAACGCGTGGTTGTTCCAGGCGTCCGCCGAGTCCTTGAGGCACGCCGTGACGTGGTTGAGGTCGCGGCTGTTCTCGATGCGCTGCTGCTGGTAGGCGCGGTCGCCGAGGAAGCGGACCATCGCGGCGATCTGCACGCGCTGCGAGGTGGCGAGGCCGCGCAGGACGTCGGCGAACCCCGGCGCGCTGCGGCGCGCGAAGTCGGCCGCGTGCTGCTCAGCCGCGTCGTAGTCTTGCAGGTAGTAGGAGCAGAGGAACGCGTAGTAGTCGGCGCTGTCGGCGCCCGGGTCGGCGGCCTTGACGCCGACGAACGCGCGCCGGGCGGCCTCGAACTGCAGGCCGTCCAGCAGGGCGCGCGCCTCGTGGAACCGCAGCGTCGCGGCCTTGCGAGCCTTGACCCGCGGGGGCAGGTCCTGGCGCTGGTCGAAGCGGGTCTGCAGCGAGCGGTAGAGGTCGCGCCGCGCTTCCCAGCTCAAGCCCGCCGTCAGCGCGTCGTGGTCCACCGTGACCTCGGGGTCGATCGCGAGCGCATCGTGCAGGTGCCGGCGCGCAGCGTCCGGCTTGCTGTCCAGCGTCGCGAGCTTGCTGAGCGCCACGTGTGGGTGGGCGCGGCTGGGGTCCAGGGACGCGGCTTCGCGGAACGCGGCCTGCGCGCGCGACCGGTGCGCGTGCAGCGCGGCGACCGCGTCGGCGCGAGCGCGCTCGTCTTCGCCGACGGCGTCGAGCGCAGTCAGGGCGAGGCGGAAGCGG
>CAZTQF010000787.1:0-1800 GCA_964615255.1 uncultured candidatus Brocadiaceae bacterium
GATCGTGTCGCTGAGCACCTGCCGCCAGAACGGCGGCACCGACCGGCCGCGCCCGGTGAGCACCGCCAGCACGTCGCCGCGCAGCCCCTGCCGGTCCAGCTCCCGGCCGAGCTCGGAGTCGCCCAGCACGCCCTCGAAGCGCTCGGGCAGGTCGTGGCGCGGCAGCAGCCCCGTCTGGTCCTCGATGTTGTGGCCGTAAGGGATGTGCGTGACGTCGTGGAGCAGCGCGGCAGCGCGGAGCACCCGGCGCTCTTCGTCGCTGACCCGGCGGCAGCCCGCCGGGTCGCGCGCGCTGTTGCGGTTGCACGCGTCGAGCAGGCGGTCACAGACGTGCAGGGTGCCGATCGAGTGCTCGAACCGCGTGTGCACCGCGCCCGGATAGACCAGCGACGCGCTGCCGAGCTGCTTGATCCCGCGCAGCCGCTGCACCTCGGCGGTGTCGACGAGCCGCAGCTCGTCACGAGTCAGCTCGATGTCGCCGTGGACGGGGTCGCGGAGGATGCTCAAGCTCCGCAGGCTAGCGCCGCGCAGCCGCACAGCCAACGCACGGGAGGAGCCCGGATCGCGCGAAGTCTATTTTCTGGACACCCGAAGCGGCCGTAGCACCGGCCCAACAGCGGCGCCCTGGCCGGTGCAGGACATCGCCGCCGACCCCTGCTGCGCGAGGCGAGTAAACTTCGATGTGCGGCACGCCCCCAGCGTGTCTCATGTGTGGCTTCATTGTGTGGTGGGGGATCGGGCTCCGGCCCGGTCCCCACTTTTCTTGGCTCGCCTCAGCGCGCCGACGGCAGCTCGACCGGGCCGGTCACGGCGACATCGGACAGCTCGATCGCGACCGGCGCCCGCTCGCCGACGAACACCTCGAGCCGCAGGCGATAGCGACCGCAGCGCGGCAGCGCGAGGACGCCTGCATCTCCTGGGCCGCACGCGACCTCGACGCCGAAGCCGCGGAGGCGCCAGGCCGACGCGTCGACCGGCGGCGTCACGCGCAGCGAGGCGTCGCCGCCGTGCCAGTCCGCCAACTGCAGCTCCTGCGTCGCGTCCGGCGCGGCGCGGACGTCGTCGAGATCGCACCCGGCGAAGCCGACGCAGCGGACCGCGACCTGCGCATCGGCCGCGCGCGGGACCCCCACCGAGAACCTGCCGCGCCGATCGCTGCGGGCGACGAACACTCCCTGCAAGGCCAGGTGCGGCGGCAACAGCCGCGGCGACCGCTCCCCGCCGAGCGAGCGGTTCGGCGTCCGCCCGAACAACCAGGCACCCGCGACCGGCTCACCGCGCGCGTCGACGAGCGTCCCGGTGACGGCGCGCTCCTCGAACGCGATCGGCACCGTCACGCGCTGCCGCGACCGGCCGAGCGCGACGCGTGCAGGGGCCGCGAGCGGCGCCAGCGGGTGTCGGACGACGACCCCGACCTCGCCCTCCATGGGCAGGTCGGGCACGACCGCCCGTCCGCCTGCGTCGAAGGGGTAGCCGTCGCTGCGCACCTGCGCGAAGAACGGCCACTGCGCGACGGCCGAGCTGACCTGGCCTTCGAGCGGCACGACGAACGCGCGCGCCTGCTCGACCTCCACGGCGCGCCCCGCGAGCTGCACGTGCACCGTCGCTGCCGGCGGCAGCACGGCCCGGAGCCTGGCGGTCGCTGGCCGCACCTCGACGACGCGCCAGACGCTGGCGAGGCCGGGGCCGCGCGCGACGAAGGGCACGCCTTGGCCCGCCGAGACCTCGGCGGTGAACGCGCCGTCCTCGTCGACCTCGAACGCTCGCTCCGAGCCTTCCGCCGTCAGCTCGCCGAACCAG